>NZ_CAMZMX010000004.1:0-189639 GCF_947311875.1 Pseudomonas sp. PARCl1 | reverse complement strand
CGCCGTACAAACAAGGCGGCCGCGCGCGCCTGTCACAGGCGTTACTGGCCCGAAACAAACGTAGGAGCGAGCGCAGCTCGCGATGCGCCGCGCGGGCGGCGCTCGATCTCACAGGCGCTGAAGATGCTCCGGCTACCCCTGCCAGGAACCATAGAATCTCCCACAGGTAAAACTCAGCCTTCGAGACTTGTGGCATACCTGTGGAAGCTGGCTTGCCGGCGATTGGGTCGCGCAGCGGCCCCTTTGTTATCCGATCCATTCAACGGACCGTTCCGATTATTTTGGTTGTCCATGCTTGTACATACAAGTAAAGGTGTGTTTGTATATTGTCCACGACATACCCGCCCGCGCTCGACCGCAGAGGACCCTTCCCGTGACCGACAACAATAAATACCGTGACGTTGAAATCCGTGCCCCACGTGGCAACAAGCTCACCGCCAAAAGCTGGCTGACCGAAGCGCCACTGCGCATGCTGATGAACAACCTCGACCCGCAGGTCGCGGAGAACCCGAAGGAGCTGGTGGTTTATGGGGGCATCGGCCGCGCCGCGCGCAACTGGGCGTGCTACGACAAGATCGTCGAAACCCTGACCCGCCTGGAAGACGACGAAACCCTGCTGGTGCAGTCGGGCAAGCCGGTCGGGGTGTTCAAGACCCACAGCAACGCCCCGCGTGTATTGATCGCCAACTCCAACCTGGTGCCGCACTGGGCCAGCTGGGAGCACTTCAACGAGCTGGATGCCAAAGGCCTGGCCATGTATGGCCAGATGACCGCCGGCAGCTGGATCTACATCGGCAGCCAGGGCATCGTCCAGGGCACCTATGAAACCTTCGTCGAAGCCGGTCGCCAGCACTATGGCGGCAACCTGAAGGGCAAGTGGGTACTCACCGCCGGCCTGGGCGGCATGGGCGGTGCCCAGCCACTGGCGGCGACCCTGGCCGGGGCTTGCTCGCTGAACATCGAATGCCAGCAGAGCCGCATCGACTTCCGTCTGCAAACCCGCTACGTCGACGAGCAGGCCACCGACCTCGACGACGCCCTGGCACGCATCGCCAGGTACACCGCCGAAGGCCAGGCAATCTCCATCGCCCTGCACGGCAACGCCGCCGAAATCCTGCCCGAATTGGTCAAGCGCGGCGTGCGCCCGGACATGGTCACCGACCAGACCAGCGCCCACGACCCACTCAACGGTTACCTGCCCGCCGGCTGGACCTGGGAACAGTACCGCGACCGCGCGCAGACCGAACCTGCGGCAGTGGTCAAGGCCGCCAAGCAGTCGATGGCCGTGCACGTGCAGGCCATGCTCGACTTCCAAAAGCAGGGCATCCCGACGTTCGACTACGGCAACAACATCCGCCAGATGGCCAAGGAAGAAGGCGTAGCGAACGCCTTCGACTTCCCAGGTTTCGTACCCGCTTACATCCGCCCGTTGTTCTGCCGCGGCGTTGGCCCGTTCCGCTGGGCGGCGCTGTCCGGTGAGGCCGACGACATCTACAAGACCGACGCCAAGGTCAAGGAACTGATCCCCGACGACGCCCACCTGCACCGCTGGCTGGACATGGCCCGCGAGCGCATCAGCTTCCAGGGCTTGCCGGCGCGTATCTGCTGGGTTGGCCTGGGCCTGCGTGCCAAGCTGGGCCTGGCGTTCAACGAAATGGTCCGCAGCGGCGAGCTGTCGGCGCCGGTAGTGATTGGCCGCGACCACCTGGACTCCGGGTCGGTGGCCAGCCCCAACCGCGAAACCGAAGCCATGCGCGACGGCTCGGACGCTGTCTCCGACTGGCCGCTGCTCAACGCCTTGCTCAATACCGCGGGCGGCGCCACCTGGGTCTCGCTGCACCACGGTGGCGGCGTGGGCATGGGCTTCTCGCAGCACTCGGGCATGGTCATCGTCTGCGACGGTACCGATGAAGCCGCCGAGCGTATCGCCCGCGTGCTGACCAACGACCCGGGGACCGGTGTCATGCGCCACGCCGATGCCGGCTACGACATCGCCATCGACTGCGCCAGGGAGCAGGGCCTGGACCTGCCGATGATTACGGGCTGACCCCCGGCTTTGGCTCGCACCCCGCCAGGGGTGATACTGAACAACAAGAAGGAGCGCACAGGCACCACAGACGGGCCTGTGGCTCCAAGCGACTGGAGTAGCAACGTGACCGAATTCACCCTCAAGCCAGGCACCCTGACCCTGGCCCAGCTGCGCGCCATTCACGCCGCGCCCGTGCGCTTGCAGTTGGATGCCAGCGCCGCGCCCGCCATTGACGCCAGTGTGGCCTGCGTTGAGCAGATCATTGCCGAAGACCGCACCGCCTACGGTATCAACACCGGTTTTGGCCTGCTGGCGTCGACCCGTATCGCCAGCCACGACCTGGAAAACCTGCAACGCTCGCTGGTGCTGTCCCACGCTGCCGGTGTCGGTGCGCCGCTGGATGACGACCTGGTGCGGCTGATCATGGTGCTGAAGATCAACAGCCTCAGCCGCGGGTTCTCCGGCATTCGCCGCAAGGTCATCGACGCGCTGATCGCCTTGGTCAATGCCGAAGTCTACCCGCACATACCGCTGAAAGGGTCGGTGGGGGCTTCCGGTGACCTCGCCCCCTTGGCGCATATGTCGCTGGTGCTGCTGGGCGAAGGCAAGGCACGCTACAAGGGCCAGTGGCTGTCAGCGACCGAAGCTTTGGCGGTGGCCGGCCTCGAGCCATTGACCCTGGCCGCCAAGGAGGGCCTGGCCCTGCTCAACGGCACGCAGGCGTCCACCGCCTATGCGCTGCGCGGCCTGTTCCAGGGTGAAGACCTGTACGCCGCCGCCATTGCCTGCGGTGGCCTGAGCGTCGAAGCCGCGCTGGGTTCGCGTTCGCCATTCGATGCGCGTATCCACGAAGTGCGGGGCCAGCGTGGCCAGATCGACACCGCGGCGTGCTTCCGCGACCTGTTGGGCGACGCCAGCGAAGTGTCGCTGTCGCACAAGAACTGCGACAAGGTGCAGGACCCGTATTCGTTGCGCTGCCAGCCGCAGGTCATGGGTGCGTGCCTGACCCAGTTGCGCCAGGCCGCCGAAGTGCTGGCGGTCGAAGCCAACGCCGTATCCGACAACCCGCTGGTGTTCGCTGCCGAAGGGGACGTGATTTCCGGCGGCAACTTCCACGCCGAGCCGGTGGCCATGGCCGCCGACAACATTGCCCTGGCCATCGCCGAAATCGGCTCGCTCAGCGAGCGCCGCATTTCGCTGATGATGGACAAGCACATGTCCCAGCTGCCGCCGTTCCTGGTGGAAAATGGCGGGGTCAACTCCGGCTTCATGATTGCCCAGGTGACCGCTGCTGCGCTGGCCAGCGAGAACAAGGCCCTGTCCCACCCGCACAGCGTCGACAGCCTGCCCACCTCGGCGAACCAGGAAGACCACGTTTCGATGGCCCCGGCTGCCGGCAAGCGCCTGTGGGAAATGGCCGAGAATACCCGAGGCGTCCTGGCCATCGAATGGCTGGGTGCCTGCCAGGGCCTCGACCTGCGCAAGGGCCTGAAGACCTCCACCAAGCTGGAGCAGGCGCGCCAGGCGCTGCGCAGCGAAGTGCCGCACTATGACCGTGACCGTTTCTTTGCGCCAGACATCGAAAAGGCCGTGGAACTGCTGGCCAAGGGGAGCCTGACCGGTTTGCTGCCGGCCGGTGTGCTGCCAAGCCTTTAATGCCCCTGGGGCCGCCACGCGGCCCACTCGCCGGCAAGCCGGCTCCCCCAGTGAGGGGGCTGGCTTGCCGGCGATCTGGCTGCAAGGCAGCCCCCTCTCGACCTCACGACCACAAAAACAATTCAAGGACGTGACATGCAACAAGCTCAAGGTCTAAAGCGTGGGCTAAGCGCCCGCCACATCCGTTTCATGGCCCTCGGCTCGGCCATCGGCACCGGGCTGTTCTATGGCTCTGCCTCGGCCATCCAGATGGCCGGCCCGGCCGTGTTGCTGGCCTACCTGATCGGCGGCGCCGCCGTGTTCATGGTCATGCGCGCCCTCGGCGAAATGGCCGTGCACAACCCGGTGGCCGGCTCGTTCGGCCACTACGCCACCACCTACCTCGGCCCCATGGCCGGCTTCATCCTCGGCTGGACCTACGCCTTCGAGATGGTCATCGTCGCCATCGCCGACGTGACCGCCTTCGGCATCTACATGGGGTTCTGGTTCCCCGAGGTCGCCCGCTGGATCTGGGTGCTGGGCATCGTGTTCCTGATTGGCGGCCTGAACCTGTGCAACGTCAAGGTCTTTGGCGAAATGGAGTTCTGGCTGTCGTTGCTCAAGGTCGGCGCCATCGTGGCGATGATCCTGGCCGGCCTGGGCATCATGGCCTTCGGCTTCAGCCAGGTGGGCAGCGGGCAGGCCGTTGGCGTGAGCAACCTGTTCGACCATGGCGGCTTCATGCCCAATGGCGTCGGTGGCCTGATCGCCTCGTTCGCCGTGGTGATGTTCGCCTTTGGCGGCATCGAGATCATCGGTGTCACGGCCGGTGAGGCCAAAGACCCACAGCGCGTGATCCCCAAGGCGATCAACGCGGTGCCGCTGCGCATCCTGCTGTTCTATGTGCTCACCTTGTTCGTGCTGATGTGCCTGTACCCTTGGCCGCAGGTCGGTAGCCAGGGCAGCCCGTTCGTGCAGATCTTCAGCAACCTGGGTATCGGTTCGGCGGCCGCGGTGCTGAACGTGGTGGTGATCTCGGCGGCGATCTCGGCCATCAACAGCGACATCTTCGGTGCCGGCCGCATGATGTATGGCCTGGCCCAGCAAGGCCATGCGCCGCGCGGCTTCAGCAAGTTGTCCAGGCACGGCGTGCCGTGGATGACCGTGGTCGTGATGGGGGCGGCACTGCTGGTCGGCGTGCTGCTCAACTACCTTATCCCCGAGAACGTGTTCCTGCTGATCGCCTCGATCGCCACCTTCGCCACCGTCTGGGTGTGGTTGATGATCCTGGTTACCCAGGTGGCCATGCGCCGCAGCCTGCGCCGTGAAGAGGTCGCCCAGCTGAAGTTCCCGGTACCGTTCTGGCCCTATGGCCCGGCCATGGCCATTGCCTTCATGGTGTTCATCTTTGGCGTGCTCGGTTACTTCCCGGACACCCAGGCGGCGTTGGTCGTCGGGGTGGTCTGGGTGGTGTTCCTGGTGGCGTCCTACCTGCTGTGGTGCAAGCCGCGGGCAGGGCAGGGCCAGCCAGTTGCAGAGCCGGCCGAGCTACACCGCTAGTACAGGAGATTGTGCATGAGAACCCTCTGGCAGCACTGCCATGCGGCAACCATGGCCGAAGGCCGTTATTCGCTGATCGAAGATGCGGCCATCGTCACCCACGCCGGGCTGATCGAATGGATCGGCCCGCGGGCCGGGCTGGGCCCGGTCGAGGCCGAGCGCACGGTGGACCTGGGCGGCGCCTGGGTCACCCCCGGGCTGATCGACTGTCATACCCACGCGGTATTCGGTGGCAACCGCAGTGGCGAGTTCGAACAGCGCCTGCAAGGCGTCAGCTATGCCGAAATCGCCGCCCAGGGCGGGGGCATTGCCAGCACCGTGCGGGCCACCCGCGCGGCCAGCGAGGATGAACTGTTCGCCAGTGCGCGCCAGCGGGTTCAAGCCTTGATGCGCGACGGCGTGACAACCCTTGAGGTCAAGTCCGGCTACGGCCTGGACCTGGCCAACGAACGCAAGATGCTGCGCGTGGCCAGGCGGCTGGCGGATGCCCTGCCACTGACGGTACGGGCCACCTGCCTGGCTGCCCACGCCTTGCCACCGGAATACGCCGGCCGGGCGGACGACTACATCACGCACATCTGCGACGAACTGCTGCCATGCCTGGTCGGCGAAGGCCTGGTGGACGCAGTGGACGCCTTCTGCGAGCACCTGGCGTTCACCCCGGCCCAGGTCGAGCGGGTGTTCATCAAGGCGCGGGCGTTGGGGGTGCCGGTCAAGCTGCACGCCGAACAATTGTCTTCGCTACACGGCTCCAGCCTGGCTGCGCGTTACCAGGCGCTATCGGCCGACCACCTGGAATTCATGACTGAAGAAGACGCCATGGCCATGGCCAAGGCGGGCACGGTCGCGGTGCTGCTGCCGGGCGCTTTCTATTTTTTGCGCGAAACCCAACTGCCGCCGATGGACGCCTTGCGCCGCCATGGGGTGAAGATCGCCCTTGCCAGCGACCTCAACCCGGGTACCTCGCCCGGGTTGTCGCTGCGGTTGATGCTGAACATGGGCTGCACGTGCTTCCGTATGACGCCGGAAGAAGCCCTGGCCGGCGTCACGGTGCATGCCGCCACCGCGCTGGGCCTGGGTGACAGCCACGGCTCGCTGGAAGTTGGCAAGGTGGCCGACTTCGTCGCCTGGCAGGTCGAGCGCCCCGCCGACCTGGCGTACTGGCTCGGCGGCGACCTGCCCAAGCGCGTGGTGCGCAGTGGCCATGAAATTACCAATTGAGGGAGGCTAGATGGACAAGGTATTGAGTTTCCACCAAGGGCATTTGCCGTTGCTGATCAGCATGCCCCACGCCGGCCTCAAGCTCACCCCGGCCGTGGACCAGGGCCTGGTCGACCAAGCGCGCAGCCTGCCCGACACGGATTGGCACATACCACGTCTTTACGACTTTGCCCAGGAACTGGGGGCCAGCGTGGTCGCCGCGCAATATTCGCGGTTCGTCATCGACCTGAACCGCCCGGCTGACGACAAACCGTTATATGCCGGTGCTACAACCGGCTTGTATCCGGCCACGCTGTTCGATGGCGAGCCTTTGTTCAAGCAGGGGCTGGAGCCCACTGCCGAAGCGCGCAAGGCCTGCTTGGCGACGATCTGGCAGCCTTATCACCAAACGATCCGCAACGAGCTGGCGCGCCTGCGGGAAACCCACGGCTACGCGCTGCTGTGGGATGCCCACTCGATTCGTTCGCTGATCCCGCACCTGTTCGATGGCAGGCTGCCGGACTTCAACCTGGGCACGTTCAATGGTGCCAGTTGCGACCCGGGCCTGGCCGAGCGGCTGGTCCAGGTGTGCAGCCAAGCCCAGGGTTACAGCCATGTGCTTAACGGGCGCTTCAAAGGCGGCCACATCACCCGGCATTACGGCGACCCGGCGCATGACATCCATGCCGTACAGCTGGAGCTGGCGCAAAGCACCTACATGGAAGAGCAGGAGCCGTTTACCTACCGCGAAGACCGCGCCCAGCCGACACGCGAGGTGTTGACGGCGTTGCTCCAGGCCGCATTGGCGTGGGGCCGGGCGCATTACGGCAAGTAATGGGCGGCGCCCAGTTGCGCGCCGCCGCCGCGTGGGCTTGCTCAGCTGTTGCCCACGAAGGTGAGGGTGAGTTCGCGCAGCAGCGCCAGCTCTTCCTGCTGCTTGTCCTCCCAAAGGCCCTGCTGCAGAGCGACTTCCTCGTGCAGCGGGTGCCCGCTGCCGGACAGCTCCAGTACCCGCTGGCGGTAACGGGCCTCTATCTGCGCGAAGCGCGGCGCATATTCGCCGCGCAGGCGCTGGGCCCAGCCGCTATTGGCCAGCAGGTAATCGATGAACACTTCACTGTGTTCGCTCTGGCGCACGCTTTCCAGTACCCGCGACAGCTCGCCACGGGCGAGGTTTGCGGCCCCGCGAAAACGCATGCTGTCGGCGATCGGCAGGTCCAGCTCCCTGGCCAGCTCGCGACGGTAGGCCAGGCGCACCGAGACCAGGTCGCCCGAACCGGTGCGCGTGGCGGCAAGCTTTTCCAGCCGGTCCACGCGGAACAGCCGTAACAGGCGCTGGTGCAGGCTGTGCAGGGTATCGCCAGCGTCGATCAGCAGGCGGTTGGCCATGAGGTACAGTTCGATGTTGTTGAACTCCTGAAGTGCGCCGTCGTGGCATGTCTGCGATCCCGTCTCTGGGTCGGGCAGCGCCGCTGCGGCAATGCTTTCCATGATCGGCCGTTCATCCTGGTTGGCTGCGGCTGCCACCAGCATCAGGCGCACCCGCGCACAGAAGTCGCCCCGGGTGGTAGGGTCGACGAACGGCGCGGCGTTGTGCAAACGGCCTGCTAGCCGCAACAGGTCGCTGCCCTCCAGCTGTTGCCAGCAGCTGCGCAAGGCTTCGTTCTGAGCCTCGTCACCCAGCAGCCAGTCTTCGAGCCTGGGGGTGTCGTCGCCCTGCAACGGGAAGTGCGGATGGTCGAGCGAGCCTTCACTGGACGAGTTGACCAGCATCAGGTTGTCTGGAATGTCCAGGGCGAACGAGTAACTGCGCTGGCTATCCGAGTAGGCCCGCACGCGCAGGATGGTGGCGTCGGGCAAGGGGTTGTCGAACAACGAAATCGACGAAATCGGCATGGCGTTGTTCAGGTTGGAGAGGATGTGCTCGGGCAGTTGGGTGATGTTGTTCGAGCTGAGGTCCAGCAACTCCAGGGGTAGCAGCGCGTCGCACCAGTCTGGCCACGCGTGCAGGTTCATGTTGGTCAGTTCGAGGGACGTCAGGTTGGCGGACAACCGCGCAGGCACCTGGGTGATGTTGCCGACCCGGTTGCCAGACAGGTCGAGCGAGGTCAGGTGCTCAAGCTCGGCAAAGATTTCCAGCATGGCCTGGTCGACCTCCAGGCCCATGTTGCGAAACTCCAGGTAGGTCAGGCGCGGCAGGCGTGGCAAGGCCGATGCCAGTGCAGGCGTAGCACCTTGGTGAGCATCGATGGTCAGGCGGGTGATATTCGGAAAGCGGGCAAGCAATTCGCTGAGTTGTGCTGAGGTGCCACTGAGGCGGGTCAGGGTCATTGCATGCACACGCTCGCCGAAGAACGCCGGGAGGCGGCGCGGGAAGTGTTCGATGGCAACGTCCTCCAGTTGCAGGCGAAGGTATCGCTGGCCCTGCTCCTGGCGCTCCCAGAATGCGTTTATCGCTGCTGCCATACGCTGCCGGTCGGTCAGGGCCGCCTGGGTCAACGGGTTGCTCGAACTCGAGGCATGGACCCAGCCATCGATCGCATCGCGCATGAGTTGCCGCTCGCTGCGGAGGCGTTCCAGCCGTTGGTTCAGCGCCGGGGGCTGATCCACGGTGACCTGGGCGGTTTCCGGGCGTTCGTTCAGCAGCAGGCGTTGCAGGTGCGTTTCATTGATTGGGTTGCCTTGCAGCGAAATCACCGGCGCGCGTTGCAGCGGCGTTTCCCCCAGCAGGAACGCGGGCAGTGACGTCAGGTTGTTGTCCTGTAACGACAGGTGCCCGATACGGCTCAGGGTTTCGCTGTCGATACCGGTGGGCCATTGGCTCAGTTGCATCCGGTTCAAGCCCAGGTAATCCAGGGTAAACCAGTGGAAGCTGGCCCTGTCGATGCCTTGCTGCAGCCGGTTGCCACTGAGGTCCAGATGGGCAAGCCGTGCATGGCCTGCCAGCTCGCCAAGGTGGCTGTTGCTGAACGCCAGGTTCTGGTTGGTCATGGCCAGCCTGCGCAGGTTCGGCAGGGTCGAGGCAATGGTCGGCACGCTGGGCAGCAGTAGCGAGGGGGTTGCCCTGGGGTTATACGGTCTGCTGATTTCCAGTGCTTCCAGCCCGGGCATCAGCCGCAGCAAGCGTTGCATCAGCCGCTCGCTCTGGCCCCAACCTGCCAGGGTGCCGCTTGGCAGGTCGAGCAGGTGCAGGCTGCGCACGCCGCGGTAGAAGAAATCGGGCAGGGTCAGCGGGATGTCGGTCAGCGGTACGCCTTGCACGCGCAGCTCGGCACCGAGCGCGGCATCATCCTCCAGGGCGGTGTCGTACCAGTGCTGCATGATCGCTTCACGCAGGGTGTCATAGGTGCGGGCCGCCTGGTCGGAGGCCGGTGAAATGGCTTCGCTCCAGTCGTCCAGGCTGCGTTGCAAGGCGTTGCGTTGCTCCATCAGCGTGGTCAGGTATTCGAGGATCTGCAGCCGGGTGCGGCCGTTGGCGGCAAGCGACATCAGCACCTGCTCGGCCGGCCTGCCGGTGCGTTCCGGAATGCCGGTGGCCCTCAGCGTGCTCAGCAGGTGCTGGCGCATGCTGCCCTGGCTTTGGTCATCACCGCTGCTCAAACGGTAGCCAACGCGGCCATCGGCAAGGCGCATCGGCGAGCGATAGCCGGGCCGGGGCGGTTGCATGCCCAACGCATCGCGCAAGGCCGGGCGGGGTAATAGCGGGCTCTGTTGCAGCAGGTGCTGAAGGGCCTCGCCGCTGGTGACGCCCAGGTCTTGCATGGCGTCGGGCAAGGCCGCATGCAGCGCGCTGAAGAGCTGCGGGTAGCGACGCACCACCGCCCCGGGCTCGCCCTGCGCGTGAACGATGTAGCCGGCCGGCGAGTGGGTGATGGTCGCCCAGGGGCTGCTGCCCTGCGCGCCGATGGCATGGTCCTGGTCGGGCCAGTGACTGCGCTGCAACAGGCGCAGCCGCGTGTCTGCGGGCCAGCCCGGCAGGTGGGGCAGGGTTTGCATGATCAGCCGGTCGCTGTCCCAGCTTTGCGCGCCGGCCAGGTACAGGCCCTCATAAGCGCGGGCAAGGCGCACGTGTTGTTGGTAGGCGCGAATTTCCTCGGCCAGGTGCAGGGGCACCTTCCCGGCACCAAGGGCTTGCAGGTCAATGGCACTTGCGTCGCGCACCAGCTCATCGATGATCGGCGCTGGCAGGCTGGGGTAGACCCGGCGGATCACCTCGCCGTTGGCCGGCAGGGGGCTAGCGATGCGCGCGTACGCCGTGGTGAACGCTGCAGGCCAGGCGCTTTGGTCTGGCAGCTGGCGGATGTGGGCATCCAGCTTGAACCGCTGCAGGGTGTCTTCCAGCAGTGCGGGCAGCCGCCGGTTGTGGGTCAGGCAGTGGCGCAGCGTGTCTTCGTGGATATCGCAGACGTGCAGGATCCGCTGCAAGGTCGCTTCATCGAAAGACCCGCTCAGGTGCCCCAGGCGTCGCAGCAGGCGTGCGCCGTCCCAGCTTTGCGGCTGCTCGGACTCCAGCAACCACGCCCCTGCACCATTGTGCAGCGCTTTGGGCTGGTAACCTGCCGGGCGGGTCGGGTGTTCAAGGCGGTAACCCGTCGCAGCGCGGGTCACCGAGTAAACCCGGTTTTCCACGGGCAGCCAGGTTTTGCCGCCATAGTGCAGCAGGCCGGATTCGTCTGGCTCCAGCCCACCCGGCAATACCCGGTCGTGGGCGAAGGGCGCCAGGTCCGCGTGCCACAGGCGTCGCTCGCCGTCGGCCAGGTCGATCGGCTGCAGTTCTTCGATGAAGGAGGGCGTCTCCACAGGGATCCGCTCGACCACCGGCGTAGCCTGCCCCCCGCCGGCTGCCGCGAGCGCGGCCATGATGGCGACGTTGTCGATCACGTCCATCAAGTAGTCGACTGCCTGCTGGCGATCACCGTCAAGCCAGCTGTCGATGCCCTCGAACGTTTCATTGGCCAGCTGCAGGGCCGTTACCCCAAGCATCGCGGCGCCAAGCGGGGGGATGAACAGGGCGGCAACGTTCAGGCTGACGAAGGCCAGGGCCTTGAAGTAGTCAAGGTGGCGTTGCGCAGTCTTGCCGTTTTGCATGGCTGTCGGCACCGCATGGAACAGCCCGTCATCCCTCAGCCGCTTCTGCCGTTGGCAGGCCAGCTCGTCCGGGTACGGGCGGGTGAAGGGCTGCACGTGCAGACGCACCTGCGCGTTGGCGATGCGCTCCAGGAAGGGGCGCTTGTGCCGATCGGGTAGCAGGCGCTGGCATTCCGGGCGGCGGAAGGCTGGCAGCTGTTCACGCAGGAACGCTTCGGCATCGGCCCTGCTGGCGTGCCGGGTCAGCGGCTCGGGCATGCCCGGCAGGTAAAGCACCACCCAGCCCGCATACGGGTACACCGGCCCTGGTGGGAATCGGCCGGCGCCCACCGGCCGGCGTGCGTCGAGGCCAATCGCCATGGCCCCGGTCAGCGGAACATGCAGCAACTCGATGCCCGCACACAGGACCGGGCGGCCATCGTGTTCAACCTTTGGCTCAGTGGCGAGCTTGAGCAAGGTTGCATGGAGGGCCGTGTCGATCCGGCCCAGCAGGCAGGCGTGGTGAACCTGCAACTCGAATGTGGAGCGCTCGGCAGCCTTGAACACGCCGGCAATGGCCGGCGCGTTGGGCTGCTCGGCCGGTGGGTCGAGCGCGTCGAGCAGCCGTTGATACTTGCCGCCGATATCCAGCTCGCGTGCCAGGGCCGCGAACGCTTCCGCGACGATGGGCAGTGGCACCGCCTGGGAGGCCAGGCCAACGTCGTTGCTATCGAGAATGGCCGAGGCGTGGCCGCCGGCGCGCAAGCCGTCGGGCTGGGCCTCGAAGGCCTCGAAGTTCTGCAAGGCACTGTGCAGCAGGGGTTGGGTGGCCAGCTTGAGCGCGCGGGACGAGGTGACGAAAGGATCGCCGCCAGGGCTGGAGAGCGCCTCGGTAAGGGCGGCCGCCCTGTTCAGGTTCATCAGGTAGGTACGCTCGACATCGAGTGTGGTGCCCAAGCGCTGGCTGACCGCGGTGGATAGCAGCTCGGTGGCATAGCGCTGCAGGTCCGGCAGGGTTGCCAGGAGGGCACTCAGGTTGGCCTCGGCTTGCACATGTTGGCCATAGGTTTGCACCAGGGCCTTGGCCACCGTTGGGTGTGCCAGGCATGCGCGTTCCAGCCTGGGGTCGCGCTGGCTGGCCGCCTGGCGCAGCTGGCGGCGCTGCTCTGGCCGGGCGTCGACCACCCAGGCGGGTAGCTTGCTGCTGACCAACTGGTGGTAGAAGTCGGGCTCGCAGGCTGCAGGTTTGGTGGAGTCGATCATGGGGAGTCTCACTTCGAGGGTGTTCCCCGATGCTAGGGAGGCTCGCCTGCGCCCTGCACATAAGATGATCTCGCTTAGGTACATGCTCTAAGCGCAATTCAGGTTTATGATGGCCAACGGCCGAATATATCCTCACACGGAGTGCGCGATGCAGACCCTCTACCCGCAGATCAAACCCTACGCCCGGCACGATCTGGCCGTGGAAGCGCCGCATGTGTTGTATGTCGACGAAAGCGGCTCGCCGGAAGGTTTGCCCGTGGTGTTCATCCACGGTGGCCCTGGCGCTGGTTGCGACGCCCAGAGCCGCTGCTATTTTGACCCAAACCTGTATCGCATCATCACCTTCGACCAGCGCGGCTGTGGCCGCTCCACGCCCCATGCCAGCCTGGAGAACAACACCACCTGGCACCTGGTCGAGGACATGGAGCGTATCCGCGAGCACCTGGGTATCGATAAATGGGTGCTGTTCGGTGGCTCGTGGGGCTCCACCCTGGCCCTGGCGTACGCCCAGACCCACCCCGAGCGGGTGCATGGCCTGATCCTGCGCGGCATATTCCTGTGCCGGCCCCAGGAAATCCAGTGGTTCTACCAGGAGGGCGCCAGTCGCCTGTTCCCCGACTACTGGCAGGACTACATTGCGCCGATCCCCGCGCAGGAGCGTGGAGACCTGGTGGCGGCCTTCCACAAGCGCCTTACCGGCAATGACCAGATCGCCCAGATGCACGCGGCCAAGGCCTGGTCCACCTGGGAAGGTCGCACCGCCACCCTGCGCCCCAATCCGCTGGTGGTCGACCGCTTCTCCGAGCCGCAGCGGGCCCTGTCGATTGCCCGTATCGAATGTCACTTCTTCATGAACAACGCGTTCCTCGAGCCGGACCAGCTGATCCGCGACCTGCCGAAAATCGCCCATTTGCCGGCAGTGATCGTGCACGGCCGCTACGACGTGATCTGCCCGCTGGACAACGCCTGGGCCCTGCACCAGGCCTGGCCGAACAGCGAGCTGAAGGTGATCCGTGACGCTGGCCATGCGGCCTCCGAGCCTGGCATTACCGATGCACTGGTCCGTGCCGCCGACCAAATGGCACGCCGCTTGCTCGACCTGCCGCTGGAAGAAGCATGAGGGGCCTGCTGCAACGGGTGCGTGGGGCGCGGGTAGAAGTCGCGGGCGAGGTGGTGGGTGCCATCGACCAGGGGTTGCTGGTGCTGGTTGCCGTAGAGCCTGAAGATTCCCGCGAGCACGCCGATAAGCTTTTGCACAAGCTGTTGAACTACCGGGTGTTCAGCGACGAGCAGGGCAAGATGAACAAGTCGCTCAAGGATGTTGGCGGCGGCTTGCTGCTGGTGTCGCAGTTCACCTTGGCGGCAGACACCCGCAACGGCCTGCGCCCGAGCTTCTCGACGGCTGCGCCGCCGGCGCTCGGGGCCGAATTGTTCGACTATCTTTTGCAGCAGGCCAACAGCCAATACGCCCCTGTGGCCAGCGGCCGATTTGGCGCAGATATGCAGGTGCACCTGGTAAATGATGGCCCCGTGACATTTATGTTACAAATTTGAGGTCAATAAACCCCTTGTTCACAGGAAAACAAGGGGTTTTGTACGATAAATAGTTGTTCCAGCCTGATGCGTTGTCACGCGACCTGCTGGATAATCGCGCGCTGCATGGACCTGCGTTCGCAGGTTCGTTTCACTCTGACTCGAGCATTGTCTGGAACCGTTTGGGGAATCATTACGCCCTCTCGGGGTCCGAACAGTGCTCGCCAACCCGGCATTTGTCGCTGGCCGTTGGTTTCATGATCTGTTTTCGGCGAGGGTTGCTCGTGATTGTTAGTCCCCAAAAAGCATCAAGAATCCCCGGCATCCGGTTGCGCAAGGCCCTGATGGCCAGCATGGCCCTGGTTGGCCTGATGAGCGCGGGCCAGCTGTGGGCATTCAATCTTGACGATGTTGCAGCCAAGGCAAAGGATCTGGCCGGCCAGAAGTACGAGGCACCGAAAAGCAACCTGCCGGCAGTGTTCCGCGACATGAAGTTCGCGGACTACCAGAAGATCCACTTCCTGCAGGAAAAGGCCGAGTGGGCCAAGGACAAGACCCCGTTCAAGCTGTCCTTCTACCACCAGGGCATGCACTTCGACACACCGGTGAAAATCAACGAAGTCACCGCGACCAAGGTCGAGGAAATCAAGTACGACCCGAGCCGTTTCGAGTTCGGTGACGTGCCACACGACCCGGATACCACCAAGAACCTGGGGTACGCCGGTTTCCGTGTGCTGTACCCGATCAACAAGGCAGACAAGCAGGACGAAATCATGACCCTGCTGGGTGCCAGCTACTTCCGCGTAGTCGGCAAGGGCCATGTATACGGCCTGTCGGCCCGTGGCCTGGCCATCGACACCGCGCTGCCGTCGGGCGAGGAGTTCCCGCGCTTCACCGAATTCTGGGTCGAGAAGCCCAAGCCGGCTGACAAGCACCTGGTGATCTACGCCCTGCTGGACTCGCCGCGTTCCACCGGCGCCTATAAATTGATCCTGCGCCCAGGCACCGACACCGTGGTCGACGTGCAGTCCCGCGTGTTCCTGCGTGATCAGGTCAGCCGCCTGGGCATTGCCCCGCTGACCAGCATGTACCTGTTCGGCCCTAACCAGCCGTCCAAAGTGCTCAACTACCGGCCGGCCCTGCATGACTCCGAAGGCCTGTCCATCCACGCTGGTAACGGCGAGTGGATCTGGCGCCCGCTGAACAACCCGAAACACCTGTCGGTAAGCAACTTCAGCGTGGAAAGCCCACGCGGTTTCGGCCTGATGCAGCGTCAGCGTGCATTCAGCGACTACGAAGACCTCGACGACAACTACCAGAAGCGCCCAAGCGCCTGGATCGAGCCGAAGGGTGACTGGGGCAAGGGCACCGTCGATCTGGTCGAAATCCCGACTGCCGACGAGACCAACGACAATATCGTGGCGTTCTGGAGCCCGGAAAAGCTGCCTGAACCCGGCAAGCCGTTCGAGTACGACTACCGTCTGCACTTCACCATCGACGAACCCAAGTTCCAGGCCCCTGACCTGGGCTGGGTCAAGCAGACCCTGCGCTCCACGGGTGACGTCAAGCAGTCCAACCTGATCCGCCAGCCAGACGGCAGCGTGGCCTTCGTGGTCGACTTCGCCGGCCCGGCGCTGGCTGCCTTGCCTGAGGACACTCCGCTGCGCAGCCAGGTCAGCGTGGGCGACAACGCCGATGTGGTCGAGAACAACCTGCGCTATAACCCAGAGACCAAGGGCTGGCGCCTGACCCTGCGGCTGAAGGTCAAAGAGGCCAACAAGTCGACTGAAATGCGTGCCGCGCTGGTGCGTGATGTGCCAGCCGAACCGGCCAAGCCTGCCCAGGACGCCAAGCAGGACAAGGCCGCCGCCAAGCCTGCCAAGGCCGACAAAGCGGACAAGGCCGCCAAGGCCGAACAACCTGCCGCCGACGCGGCGCCCACCAACGGGGCCCCGGCCACCACCGAGAAGGTGCTGACCGAGACCTGGAGCTATCAGTTGCCTGCCGATGAGTAACTCAAGCGCAAGGCCGGAATCGCTTGGCGAGTACCTGGCCCACCTACCACTTGGCGACGAGCAGCGGGCAGAACTGGCCAGCTGCACCTCGTTCAGTGAGCTGCACCAACGCCTGGCGGCCAACCCGGCCGCCAGCCCTGCCGAGGCCGTGCAGGCCTCGGTGGGCCCGCGCCTTACCGTAGGCAGCGCCGCGGAGCTGGAAGAGGCCGAAATGCTCGGCGTCGACGGCAGCGGCCGCCTGTGCCTGAAGATTGCCCCGCCTATCAAGCGTACCAAGGTCGTGCCGGAGCCGTGGCGCACCAACCTGTTGGTCCGCATGTGGCGCCGCATGACCGGCCGCCCCAATGCGCCGCAGCCGCCCAAGCGCGAGCTGCCGGCAGCGCGCTGGCGCACGGTCGGGTCGATCCGCCGTTATATCCTGCTGGCCCTGATGATCGGTCAGACCATCGTTGCCGGCTGGTACATGAAGAGCATCCTGCCGTACCAGGGCTGGTCGTTCGTCGACCTCGACGAAGTGCTTAACCAGCCGTTGTGGGATACGGTGGTGCAGGTATGGCCCTATGCCTTGCAGACTTCCATCCTGATCCTCTTCGGCATCCTGTTCTGCTGGGTTTCGGCGGGCTTCTGGACCGCGCTGATGGGCTTCCTGGAGCTGCTCACCGGGCGCGACAAGTACAAGATCTCCGGCAGCAGCGCCGGCAACGAGCCGATTGCGCCCGAGGCGCGTACCGCGCTGGTGATGCCGATCTGCAACGAGGACGTGCCGCGGGTATTTGCCGGCCTGCGGGCGACGTTCGAATCGGTGGCCGCCAGTGGCAACCTCGACCGTTTCGACTTCTTCGTGCTCAGCGACACCAACGACACCGACATCGCCGTGGCCGAACAGCAGGCCTGGCTGGACGTGTGCCGTGAAACCAAAGGCTTTGGCCGGATCTTCTACCGCCGCCGCCGGCGGCGCGTGAAGCGCAAGAGCGGCAACCTCGACGACTTCTGCCGTCGCTGGGGTGGCGAGTACAAGTACATGGTCGTGCTCGACGCCGACAGTGTCATGAGTGGCGAATGCCTGAGCAGCCTGGTGCGCCTGATGGAGGCCAACCCGGACGCCGGTATCATCCAGACCGGGCCGAAAGCCTCGGGCATGGACACCCTGTATGCGCGCATGCAGCAGTTCGCCACCCGCGTGTATGGCCCGCTGTTCACTGCCGGGCTGCATTTCTGGCAACTGGGCGAGTCGCACTACTGGGGCCACAACGCGATCATCCGCATGAAGCCGTTCATCGAGCACTGCGCCTTGGCGCCGTTGCCGGGCAAGGGCGCCTTCGCCGGCGCCATCCTGTCCCACGACTTCGTCGAAGCGGCGTTGATGCGCCGTGCCGGCTGGGGCGTGTGGATCGCCTACGACTTGCCGGGCAGCTACGAAGAGCTACCGCCGAACCTGCTTGACGAGCTCAAGCGTGACCGTCGGTGGTGCCACGGCAACCTGATGAACTTCCGCCTGTTCCTGGTCAAGGGCATGCACCCGGTGCACCGTGCGGTGTTCCTCACAGGGGTCATGTCGTACCTGTCGGCACCGTTGTGGTTCCTGTTCCTGGTGCTGTCGACCGCGCTGCTGGCGACCAACACGCTGATGGAGCCGCAGTACTTCATCGAGCCGTACCAGCTGTACCCGCTGTGGCCACAGTGGCACCCGGAAAAGGCCGTGGCGCTGTTCTCCACCACCATCGTGCTGCTGTTCCTGCCCAAGCTGCTCAGCGTCATCCTGATCTGGGCCAAGGGCGCCGTCGAGTTCGGCGGGCGAATCAAGGTCACCTTGTCGATGCTGATGGAGATGCTGTTCTCCATGCTGCTGGCGCCTGTGCGCATGATCTTCCATACCCGCTTCGTCCTGGCCGCGTTCCTCGGTTGGGCGGCGACCTGGAACTCGCCGCAGCGCGACGACGACTCCACACCGTGGAGCGAAGCGCTACGCCGGCATGGCCCGCAGACGCTGCTGGGCATTGCCTGGGCCGGGCTGGTGGCATGGCTGAACCCAAGCTTCCTGTGGTGGCTGGCGCCGATCGTCGGTTCGCTGATGCTGTCGATTCCGGTATCGGTCATTTCCAGCCGCACCCGCCTGGGGCTGGCGGCCAAGGACGAGAAGCTGTTCCTGATCCCCGAGGAGTACGCGACGCCGCAGGAGTTGCTGGCAACCGACCAGTACACCCACGAAAACCGCTGGCATGCCCTGCATGACGGTTTCGTCCGTGCTGTGGTCGACCCGCGGCAGAACGCCCTGGCCTGCGCCATGGCCACGGCCCGCCACGGCCAGGCGGCGCCGATCGAGGCGCTGCGTGCCGAGCGCGTGGCCAAGGCCATCGAGGTCGGGCCGAAAGGGCTGGACCTCAATACCCGCCTGGCGTTGCTCAGCGACCCGGTCGCCTTGAGCCGCCTGCACGAGCAGGTATGGGCCGGGCACAATGCGGCGTGGATCGATGTGTGGCGTGCCTCGATCAAGAACGACCCGCATTCGCCGCTGCTGCCGTTGCATCCGGAGAATGAAGGCCAGCCGGCACTCGCCGGCGCCTGACCGGCCTTTTCGCGGGCACGCCCGCTCCCACAGGGATCCGCATTTCCCTGAGGGAGCGGGCGTGCCCGCGATGCTTCAAGGGCCCAACCCTGATTTTGGCCAACAAAGTCCCCCCCAGTGCTAGGTCCCCGGGCCGGCATGCGTTAGCATCCCTCTCCGATACGAAGCATCGGCCGGTACGGCCGTGCCAACACAATAAGATTCGCTACTTTTCTTGCTAGGGGACTTGGTGATGATCAAGAAATACCTTTCGCGACTGCTGGTCGGTGTCACCGCCCTGGTCGCCGTGACAGCGGCGCAGGCCGGCGCCATCGATGATGCGGTCAAGCGCGGCACCTTGCGGGTGGGCATGGACCCGACCTACATGCCGTTCCAGATGACCAACAAGCGTGGCGAGATCATCGGCTTCGAGGTCGATATCCTCAAAGCCATGGCCAAGTCGATGGGCGTCAAGTTCGAGGCGGTGTCCACCGCTTACGACGGCATCATCCCGGCGCTGTTGACCGGCAAGTTCGACATGATCGGCAGCGGCATGACCCTTACCCAGGAACGCAACCTGCGCCTGAACTTCAGCGAACCCTTCATCGTGGTTGGCCAGACCCTGCTGATCCGCAAGGAGCTGGCAGGCGAGATCAAGTCGTACAAGGACCTGAACAACGAGAAGTACCGCCTCACCTCCAAGCTTGGCACCACCGGCGAAATGGTTTCCAAGAAGCTGATCGGCAAAGCCAAGTACCATGGCTACGACAACGAGCAGGAAGCCGTGATGGATGTGGTCAACGGCAAGGCTGACGCCTTTGTCTACGACGCGCCCTATAACGTGGTGGCGGTGGACAAGGCCGGTGCCGGCAAGCTGCTGTTCCTCGAAGAGCCCTTCACCTACGAGCCGCTGGCCTTCGGCCTGAAGAAAGGCGACTACGACAGCATCAACTTCATCAACAATTTCCTGCACCAGATCAAGCACGACGGGACCTACGATCGTATTCACGACAAGTGGTTCAAGAACAAGGACTGGCTGAAGGAAATGGAATAAAAGCTGGCTTCAAGCCGCAAGCCGCAAGCCACAAGCCACAAGCCACAAGCCACAAGCTTCAAGCTTCAAGCTTCAAGCTTCAAGCTTCAAGCGCAAGCGGACCGTGCACCGATCTGCTTGTGCTTGCAGCTTGCAGCTTGCAGCTTGCAGCTTGCAGCTTGCGGCTTGACGCTTTCTGGAGTACCCACGTGATCAAACACAAGAAAGCCCAGTGGCCCTGGCACGGGCTGACCGCGCTGGTCCTGGTGGGCCTGGCGTTCAGCCTGTACCTGGCCACCTCGATGATTTCCTACGAGTGGCGCTGGAACCGCGTTCCGCAGTACTTCGCGTACAAGGCCGAGGAAACCCAGCGTGCAGCCGATTATGGCACCGTGCAGGAAATCGTCATTTCCGGCGATAACGCCCGCGTGACGCTGAAGGACGAAAGCGGCGCCGAGCAGGTGCTGGTTGTGGACGCGGACAGCCTGCAACTGAGCCGCGGCGATGATGTTGCCGAGGGCGACCAGATCGGTGTGACCCGCCACTGGGCCGCCGGGCCGCTGGCCTGGGGCCTGTGGACCACGCTATGGATCTCGGTCGTGTCCGGCGCCTTGGGCCTGGTGATCGGCCTGTTCGCCGGCCTGTGCCGGTTGTCGACCAACCCGACCCTGCGCGACCTGTCGACGGTGTACGTCGAACTGGTGCGTGGCACCCCGTTGCTGGTGCAGATCTTCATCTTCTACTTCTTCATCGGTACCGTGCTCAACCTGTCCCGCGAATTTGCCGGGGTGGCTGCACTGGCGTTGTTCACGGGCGCCTACGTGGCAGAAATCGTGCGGGCCGGGGTGCAGTCGATTGCCAAAGGCCAGAACGAAGCTGCACGCTCGCTGGGCCTGAATGCCGGCCAGTCGATGCGCCACGTGATCCTGCCCCAGGCTTTCAAGCGCGTACTGCCGCCCTTGGCCGGCCAGTTCATCAGCCTGGTCAAGGACACCTCGCTGGTGTCGGTGATCGCCATTACCGAACTGACCAAGAGCGGCCGCGAGGCCATTACCACCTCGTTCTCCACCTTCGAGATCTGGTTCTGCGTGGCAGGCCTGTACCTGCTGATCAACCTGCCGCTGTCGCACATTGCCAGCCGGCTCGAGCGGAGGCTTGCGCAAAGTGATTGAAGTCCGTGACCTGCTGAAAATATTCGACACCCGCGGCCAGGTGGTCCGGGCTGTGGATAACGTCACCACCCAGGTGGCCAAGGGCGAAGTGGTGGTGGTACTGGGCCCGTCGGGCTCGGGCAAGTCCACCTTCCTGCGTTGCCTTAACGGGCTGGAGCACTTCGACCAGGGTTATGTCGCCATCGACGGCCTGCAACTGGCTGACCCGAAGACCGACATCAACGCCTACCGCCGTGAAGTCGGCATGGTGTTCCAGCATTTCAACCTGTTCCCGCACATGACCGTGCTGGAAAACCTGTGCCTGGCGCAGAAGGTGGTGCGCAAGCGCAACAAGGCGGACCGCGAGGCCAAGGCCCGGGCGTTGCTGGAGAAGGTGGGCATTGCACAGAAGGCCAACGAATACCCGTCACGGCTTTCCGGCGGTCAGCAGCAGCGTGTAGCGATTGCCCGCGCCTTGTGCATGGAGCCCAAGGTCATGCTGTTCGATGAACCGACTTCTGCGTTGGACCCTGAAATGGTCGGCGAGGTGCTGGACGTGATGAAAACCCTGGCCCAGGAAGGCATGACCATGGTCTGCGTCACCCACGAAATGGGCTTTGCCCGCGAAGTGGCCGACCGGGTGCTGTTCTTCGATCACGGCAAATTGCTGGAAGACTCGGCCCCGGCCACGTTCTTTGCCGCGCCGAAAGACCCGCGCGCGCAGGCCTTCCTGCGCCAGGTGCTTTAACCTGCACCGGCCTCTTCGCCGCTAAAGCCGCTCCTACACGCAACGTGGTCGGTGTAGGAGCGGCTTTAGCCGCGAACACCGGCAATGCCGGTGCCATCCACTGCGATGTCCGCGTCGCGACCCTCAGATATTGAACCGCCCGACCATCCCCCGCAGCTGCTGCCCCAGCTGTTCCAGCTCGCCGCTCGACATCGCTGTCTGCTCACTGGCCGCACTGGTCTGGTCCGACACATCCCGCACATTCAGCACGCTCCGGTTGATCTGCTCGGCCACCACGCTCTGTTCTTCGCTGGCCGTGGCGATCTGCTGGTTCATGCCCTGGATGTTCGACACCGTGTTGGTGATCTGGCCCAAGGCATCGCCGGCCCTGCGGCTCAGCTCCACACTTTGTTCGGTCAGCTGCTTGCTGTTGTCCAGCAAGCGGGTGACCTCGTCGGTGCCGCTGTGCAGGCTGTCGATCAACTGGCCGATCTCTTCGGTTGCCGTGGAGGTGCGCTGGGCCAGGCCGCGTACCTCATCGGCCACCACGGCAAAACCGCGCCCGGCTTCACCGGCCCGTGCCGCTTCGATGGCAGCGTTCAGGGCCAGCAGGTTGGTCTGCTCGGAGACCGACTTGATGACATCGAGAATGCTGCCAATCCGCTGGCTTTCGCCCGCCAGGTGATGCATGGCCGCCAGGCAATGGTCCATCTGCCCGGCCAGTTGCTCGATGCGGCCGATGGCTTCGGCCACCACCTGGTCGCCTACCTGGGCCTGCTGGTCGGCGCTGGTGGCGGCCTGCGAGGCCTGCTCGGCGTTTTGCGCCACTTCCTGAACCGTGGCGCTCATCTGGTTCATGGCGGTGGCAACCTGGTCGGTTTCCTCGCGCTGCTGGTTGATGCGCAGCTTGGTGTCTTCGCTGCTGGTCGCCAGCTGCGAGGCCGCCTGCGACAGCTGGCCGACGCCCTGGTCGATGCCCCCGATCAGTTCGCGCAGGCTCAAGGTCATCTCCCGCATGCTGGTCTGCAACTGGCCCATTTCGTCACGGCGCTGCACGGTGTCGACCTGGCTCAGGTCGCCCTTGGCGATGCGCGCCGCCACCGCCAGGGTCTGGCGCAAGGGCTGGGTGATCTGCAGGGTGATCAGCCAGGCAGCCAGGGCCCCCGCTACCAGTGCCAGCAACGCAACGCTGGTCAGCAGCGAGCGGGCGGCCAAGGCTTCGCGGTCACGTTGCTCGACCTTGCGTTTACCCAGTTCCAGGCTGAGCGCGCGCAACTCGTTGCCCATTCGCTCCATGTTGTTCTGCAATTGCTCGACCCGCACGGCGGCGCGCCGGTATTGGTCCAGGCTGGCGCGGTACTTGGCCAGCTCGACACCGGGCTGCTCGCTGACAGCGCGTGGCAGGCCAAGCGGCGCCAGGCCTTTGAGCAGTTGCTCGAGGCTGGCCTGGGCTGCGTCCAGGGCGCTGTCGCCGACTTTGGCAAAGTCCTCGACCGGGGCGAACGTGTAGGCGGGTACCAGGCTTTGCTGGTTGGCACCGTCCACTTGCCGGCTGAGGGTGTCCATTTGCGCCAGGGCACCATTTTGCTGGCTGTGGGCCGGCATGTTCAGCAACGCCTGGGTCTGCAGCTCGTCGATGGCATCGTTGAGCTTCTGCTCCTGCTCCTGCATTGCCTGGCGCAAGGCCACCCGGTTGGCGACGGTGCGCTGCAACTCGGTGAAGTCATCGCGCAGGCGCTGCAGCAGGGTCAGCTTATCGGTCAGCATCTGGCGCGACTCATCGACGTTGCTGCGCTGCTGCAGGGTGTTGAGCATGCTGTTGAGCTGGTCGAGGATGTTGCCGATAGTGGCCTTGCTGGCGTCGTCGTTGAGCACGCGGAAGGTGATGCGCTCTGCGCGCAGGTCTTTGGTCAGGTCGTTGATCCGGCCGATTTCGCTGAGCTGTTGCGAGCGGACGATGGCGTCGTCCAACGCACGCCAGCCGCTGATGGTGGTGGCCAGGGTAAGCAGCAGGACCACAGCGAAGCCGAGGGCCAGCTTGGCAGCCACGCTGATGTTGCCGAGCTTGCGGTTGAGGTAGCCGAGCATGGTGAGTCTCCGTGCGAAAGGGGGAGGGCATGCAGGCGTATTGCCGGCATGACACCTTTGCCCATCGGCAGCGGAGCTGTAGGACTTGACCTGATAATCAGGTAGGAAATTTCGCTGCGGCTAGTAGGAAATGTGTCGCTTGTGCCTGGCCGCTCCGCGCCGAACTGACGCGAAGAGGCCAGGCACACCCGATCAGAGCCTGAAGCGCCCCACCAACCCTTGCAAATGGGTGCCCAGCCGCGCCAGCTCCACGCTGGAGCTGGCCGTCTCCTCACTGGCCGCCGAGGTCTGGTCGGAAATGTCCCGCACATTCATCACGCTGCGGTTGATCTCTTCGGCCACGGCCGTTTGCTCTTCTGCCGCGGTGGCGATCTGCTGGTTCATCGCCTGGATGGACGACACGGTGCGGGTGATGGTTTCCAGCGAGCTGCCGGCGCGGCGGGTCAGCTCGACGCTGCTGTCAGTCAGTTGGCGGCTGCTGTCCATCACGCTGGCCACCCGCTGGGTTCCGCTTTGCAAGCCGGCAATCAGTTCTTCGATTTCTTCGGTCGACTGCTGGGTGCGCTGGGCCAGGCTGCGTACCTCGTCGGCCACCACGGCAAAGCCGCGCCCGGCTTCGCCTGCACGGGCAGCCTCGATAGCTGCGTTGAGCGCCAGCAAATTGGTCTGTTGAGCCACCGACTTGATCACGTCGAGCACGCTGCCGATCTTGTCGCTCTCGGCCTTGAGCTGGTTCATCGCTTCGCTGGAGTTGATCACTTCGCCGGCCAGGCGCTCGATCTGCGCCACCGCTTCGCCCACCACCCGGTCACCTTCACGGGCCTGCTGGTCGGCCATCAAGGCCGCTTCCGAGGCTTGCTCGGCATTGCGTGCCACGTCGTGCACGGTCGCGGTCATCTGGTTCATGGCAGTCGCCACCTGATCGGTCTCGACCTTCTGGTTGTTGACCCCGACGCTGGTCTGCTCGGTCACCGCCGACAGTTGCTCGGCCGCACTGGCGATCTGCGTTACCCCATCGCCGATGCCACCGATCAGCTCGCGCAAGCCTTGGGTCATGCGCTGCATGCTGGCTTGCAACTGGCCCAGCTCGTCACGGCGGTCTACCTGCAGGTTGTGGCTGAGGTCGCCGCTGGCTACCCGCTCGGCGGCGCTCAGGGTCTGGCGCAGGGGCACGACGATCTGCCGGGTAATCGCCCAGGCTGCCAGCAGGCCAAGGGCCAGCGCCAGCACCGTGGCGATCAGCAGCAGGGTCTTGGCCTGGGCGGCAGCGCTATCCCGTACGGCGGTCTGGGAGGTGGTCATCGCCTCGCTGGTCTGCAGCAGCGCCGCGCCGAACTCGACCATGCGTTGCAAGGCTTGATCGCTGGCCGTCTGGGCAGCGCCGAACTGGCTGACCGCATCCCGGTAGCCGCCCATGGCGGTGGTCGCATCGTCCAGACTGGCGGCGTAGTCGGCCGGCACCTTGGCCGGCAGCGCGCGCAGTTCGAGCAAGGCCTGGTCAATGGCTTTCAAAGCGGTTTGCTGGTACTCGGCATTGCCGCTGTAGGTATAACCGCGTACCTGGAAGCGGGCTTGCTGCAGCAGGGCGCTGACCTCCACGGCGGACTGGTATTGGCTTATGTCGCCGCCCTGGCGCAGGCGCTGTTGCACCCGGCTCAGCAGTTCCACGGCCTTGTCGGCGCTATCGCCGAGCACTGCGCGGCTTGCCTCGCGGCGTTGGCCGGCCTGTTTCAGCTCGCCCAAGGCCTGCTGGTAGCCGCGCACGGCCTCGCGCTGCTGCTCCAGGCGCTGGTGGTCGGCGGGCTGCTCGATCTGGCCGAGCATCACTTGCACTTGGCGGTCCAGCGTAGCCAGGGCTTTTTCCACGTCTGCGATCGAGGCTTCGTCGCGCTCGCGTTGATAGCGCTGGCGGGCGATACGCAGTTCCTGGGTGTGCTGCTGAATGACCGAGATATTCCCCAGCTTGTCGCCACGGGCGGTGATGCTGTCCATGCCGTGCCAGCCGGTCAGGGTGATGGCCACGGTCAATAGCAGGACCAGGCCGAAACCCATTCCCAGTTTGCGGTTCACGCTCATATTGCCCAGCGATTGGGCTAACCATTGATACATGTAGACTCCCGGTCGGCTTGGCAGCACGAAACTTTGTTGTGTTGCCAAGGCCATCGGCCCGGGAAGGGGAAACTTGATGGGCGATTAGGTGGCGTTTGCGTCAGAAAATGCGCGAAAGCAGCGCAGTGACGGCCGTTTCCACGCGCAGAATGCGCTCACCCAGCTGCACGGGCGCCAGGCCTGCCTTGCCCAGCAGGTCGATTTCGTAAGGAATCCAGCCACCTTCGGGGCCGATGGCCAGGGTCACGGGCTGGTCCACGGCGCGCGGGCAGGCAGGGTACGGGCCGGGGTGACCGACCAGGCCCAGGGTACCAGCAGCGATCGCGGGCAGGCGGTCTTCGACGAACGGCTTGAAGCGCTTCTCGATGATCACCTCGGGCAGTACCGTGTCGCGGGCTTGTTCCAGGCCGAGGATCAGGTTGTCCCGAATGCTTTCCGGCTGCAGGAACGGCGTTTGCCAGAAGCTTTTCTCGACCTTGTAGCTGTTCAGCAGGATCAGCCGCGGTACACCCAGCGTGGCCACGGTCTGGAACAGCCGGCGCAGCATCTTCGGGCGGGGTACAGCCAGCACCAGGGTCAGCGGCAGTTTGGCCGGCGGTTGCTGGTCGAAGGCCACCTCCAGCTCGGCCTGGTGCGGTGCCAGGCGCAGCACCGTGGCCTTGCCCATCAAGCCGTTGACGCGGCCCACGCGCAGCTGGTCGCCGACCGCCACGCGGTGGATTTCCTGCATGTGGGTGAAGCGCCGGTCAGCCAGCACCACGCGGTCGGCCGCAACGAAGTCGGCCTGTTCAAGCAGCAGCAGGTTCACGGTTGAGTCGCTGGCGGCTGGTCGTTGGAATCGTCGGCAGTTTCGTCGTGGGCACTGCGCTTGCGCACCAGGCTGCCGCACAGCACGCCGACTTCGAACAACAACCACATGGGTACGGCCAGCAGGGTCTGCGAGAAGATGTCCGGTGGCGTGAGGATCATGCCGACCACGAAGCAGCCGATGATCACGTAAGGGCGGATCTTCTTCAGGTACTTCACGTCGACCACGCCGATCCACACCAGCAGCACCACCGCCACCGGGATCTCGAAGGCCACGCCAAAGGCGAAGAACAACGTCATCACGAAATCGAGGTAGTTGGCGATGTCGGTCATCATGGCCACGCCTGCCGGGGTGGCTGCCGCGAAGAACTTGAACATCAGCGGGAACACCAGGAAATAGGCGAACGCCATACCGGCATAGAACAGCAGGATGCTCGACACCAGCAGCGGGATCGCGATGCGCTTTTCGTGGCGGTACAGCCCAGGCGCGATGAAGCCCCAGATCTGCTGGAGGATGAAGGGGATGGCCAGGAACAGCGACACGATCATGGTCAGCTTGAACGGCGTGAGGAACGGCGAGGCCACGTCGGTGGCGATCATCGTTGCGTTGGCCGGCAAGTGATCACGCAGGGGGGCGGAGACCAGGGTGTAGATCTGCTGGGCGAAGGAGAACAGCCCGGCAAAGATCAGGAAAATGACCGCAACGCAGCGCAGCAGGCGGGTGCGCAGTTCGGTCAGGTGCGAAACCAGCGGCATTGGCTGGTCGTGTTCCGGATTCTCGCTCATGGGGCTCGCGGCGGTTGAGGCGGTTCAGTTGTTGTGCCCGGGGTGGCCGGTGTTTCCACTGGCCTGGCTGCGACCCCGGCGGGTGGCTGCACGGTGGCGGTGGTCACGGGCGGCTGTGCCGGTGGCGTCAGCGGGTTGAGGATGCGCTTGGCTTCCTCTTCCATCTGCAGGATGTGCTCGTTGTGCAGCTGACGGCGGATGTCGTCGGCGCCGATTTCACGCTCCACTTCCATCTTGATGCTGTTGAAGCTGCGCTTGAGCCGCCCGATCCACAAACCTGCGGTGCGGGCCGCGCCTGGCAGGCGCTCGGGGCCGAGCACCAACAGGGCGACCAGGCCGACGAGCAGCAGCTCGCTGAAACTGATGCCGAACATGGGTCAGTCTTTCCGCTGTGGCTCTTGGACCGGCTGTGCCTGGCCCTCGATGGTGTGGCCTGGCTGCGGCTGGGCGGTGTTCTGCACCGGCGGCACAGGCTGGGCAGGCGGCGGGGTTTGCTCGGCCGGCTTGTGCTCTTCATCGTTCATGGCCTTGCGGAAGCCCTTGATCGACTCGCCCAGGTCACTGCCGAAGTTCTTCAGCTTCTTGGTGCCGAATACCAGCACCACGACCACCAGCAGGACGATCCAGTGTTTCCAGTCAAAGATACCCATTTCGTACTCCTGAAAAAATGTCAGTGAAGCTTCAGGGGCGCCCGGCGCCCCCCGCAAATGCATCAGGCAGAAGGCGTTCGCGCAGCCTTCTCATCATGTCCGGACAGCCCGAAGCGGCGCTCCAGTTCGTCCAGCACCGCTTGCGGATGCTGGCCCAGCGCGCTGAGCATCACCAGGCTATGAAACCACAGGTCGGCGGTTTCGTAGATGACATCGCTGTAATCCTTGCTGTGCGCGGCGTCCTTGGCGGCGATGATGGTTTCGACCGACTCTTCGCCGAGCTTTTCAAGGATCTTGTTCAGGCCCTTGTGGTACAGGCTGGCCACATAGGAGCTGTCGGGCGCCGCTTGCTTGCGTTCTTCAAGCACGGCGGCCAGGCGGTTGAGGGTGTCGCTCATGTCAGTGTCCTGCGCTGTAGATGGCACCCGGGTCCTTGAGGACCGGGTCGACGATGTTCCACTGGCCGTCTTCGTAGACGCGATAGAAACAGCTTTCACGGCCGGTATGGCAGGCAATATGGCCCAGTTGCTCGACCATCAGGATGATGACGTCGGCGTCGCAGTCCAGGCGCAGCTCATGCAGCTTCTGCACATGCCCGGACTCTTCGCCCTTGCGCCACAGCTTGCCACGCGAGCGCGACCAGTAGATGGCGCGTTGCTCGGCGGCCGTGAGCGCCAGCGATTCGCGGTTCATCCAGGCCATCATCAGCACCCGTCCGGTCTTGTGGTCCTGGGCGATCGCTGGCACCAGGCCATCGCTGTTCCACTTGATCTCGTCCAGCCAGTCTTTCATCGTCGACTCCAAAGCGAGCCCGCTTCTGTACCGGGCCATTTGCGCTAGTGTGCCAGCCACAGGCGCGGCTGGCTATTGGCGCACGATCAGGTAAAGGCCGGCGGCCAGCATCAGCCAGGCTGGCCAGGCTGCAGGCGCGGCCAGGCTGGCGGCCTCGGCAGCACCCGCGGCCAGTACCGCGCCCCCGCCCAGCAGGCCGGCACCCAGCAGGCGCAGCGCCCAGCGGTCGCCCTTGCGGCGCTCTGGCAGTTGCGGGTCATGCAAATGCGGTTGCGACAGGCGTTCGAGCAGGTCGCGGGTCATACCGGCCAGGTGCGGCAACTGCTCGACATGGCTGTGCAGGTTGCCGAACATGGCCTTGGGGCTGTAGCGCTCGCGCATCCAGCGTTCCAGGTAGGGCTTGGCGGTGCTCCACAGGTCCAGGTCAGGGTACAGCTGGCGGCCTAGGCCTTCGATGTTGAGCAAGGTTTTTTGCAGCAGCACCAACTGCGGCTGCACTTCCATGTTGAAGCGCCGTGCGGTCTGGAACAGGCGCATCAGCACCTGGCCGAAGGAAATTTCCTTTAACGGTTTTTCGAAGATCGGTTCGCACACGGTGCGGATCGCGGCTTCGAATTCGTTGACCTTGGTATGCGCCGGGACCCAGCCCGAATCGATGTGCAGCTCGGCCACACGCCGGTAGTCGCGCTTGAAGAAGGCAAACAGGTTGCGCGCCAGGTAGTCCTGGTCTTCGGCGGTGAGGCTGCCGACGATCCCGCAGTCGATGGCGATGTACTGCGGGCTCCACGGTTTGACCGTGCTGACGAAGATGTTGCCCGGGTGCATGTCGGCATGGAAGAAGCTGTCGCGGAACACCTGGGTGAAGAACACCTCCACACCCCGTTCGGCCAGCAGCTTCATGTCGGTGCGCTGGTCGGCCAGGGTAGCCATGTCGGTCACGGGCACGCCATAGATGCGCTCCATGACCAGCACCTTGGGGCGGCACAGGTCCCAGTACACCTGGGGCACGTACATCAGCTCGGACCCTTCGAAGTTACGCCGCAGCTGGCTGGCATTGGCCGCTTCGCGCAACAGGTCAAGCTCGTCGTAGATGGTTTTTTCGTAGTCGCCGACGATGTCCACCGGGTGCAGGCGGCGGGCATCGGCCGAGGCGCGCTCGGCGGCCTTGGCAATCAGGAACAGCCAGGCCAGGTCCTGGGCGATGACCGGCTTGAGGCCGGGGCGTACCACCTTGACCACCACCTCTTCGCCCGTTTTCAGGCGCGCGGCATGCACCTGGGCGACCGAGGCCGAGGCCAGCGGCTCGACGTCGAAGCGGCTGAACAGCTCGCCCACCTTGGCACCCAGTTGCGCTTCGATCAACGCCACGGCGTGTTTCGGGTCGAATGGCGGCACGCGGTCCTGCAGCAGCATCAGCTCGTCGGCGATGTCGGGGGGCAGCAGGTCGCGGCGGGTGGACAGCAACTGGCCGAACTTGATGAAGATCGGCCCCAGGTCCTGCAGCGCCAGGCGCAGACGTGCGCCACGGTTGAGCTCGGACGGCTTGCGTGGCAGCCAGCGCCACGGCATCAGCAGGCGCAGGCTGGCCAGCCACCAGGGCAGCAGGGGTTGATCGAACAGCAGGTCATCCAGGCGGTAGCGGATGACCACACGCTGAATGCGGAAAAGGCGGCGGACGGCGAGCAGCTTCATGCGTTATCGCTGGAATCAAGGGATCGGGAAAGGCGCTTGAGGCGCGCCTCAAGGCGTTCGGTGTCGAGTTTCAGGGCATCGAGTTCGCTGAAGGCAGCCTCGGCTTCGCGCTTGCCGACCAGCGTGCGCGACTCTTCGGCCAGGTACTCGGACAAATTCTGGCTGAAGCGCGCCAGGCCCTGGCGGGTCCAGCGTGCGCGCAGGCGGATGTGGCCGGCCAGCATGGCCGTGGCCACCGGGCCGAGCCAGCGTTGCAACTCGTGCTCCCAGTCCAGTTCCAGGTCCTGCAGCACACCGAACAGGTCGAGCAGCACGGCGCTGTCGCCGTGCAGCTCGACCTGCGGGCTGTGCAACACGCCAGTCTTGTCCTTGGTCACGGCCAGTTGCACCAGGCTGCCGGCCGGGGCGCGCAGGCTGCAGTCGACCTCGCCTTCCCAGTGGGCGGCGAGCATCAGGCCCTCTTCATCGGGCAGGATGAACACCTGCAAGGCCGGTTGGCGGCAGTCTATCTCGATGACCTTGCCCGCCAGCGCGCCCAGCCGCGGCAGGGCCGTGCTGTCCATGCGCAGGACGCGGTTCAGGCCCTGTTCGACACTGGCGAGCAGCCCGGCCAGCAGCATCAGGGCTTGATTCCCCGGTGCACGGCAACAATGCCGCTGGTCATGTTGTGGTAGGTGACGCGGTCGAAGCCGGCCTCGACCATCATGCTTTTCAGGGTTTCCTGGTCGGGGTGCATGCGGATCGACTCGGCGAGGTAACGGTAGCTTTCGGAGTCGTTGGTGATCAGCTTGCCGGCCAGGGGCATGAAGGCGAACGAGTAGGCATCGTAGGCCTTGGACATGAGCTTGTTGGTCGGCTTGGAGAACTCCAGGATCAGCAAGCGGCCACCGGGCTTGAGTACACGCAGCATCGAACGGATGGCTGCATCCTTGTGGGTGACGTTGCGCAGGCCGAAGGCGATGGTCACGCAATCGAAGTGGTTGTCCGGGAACGGCAGCTTTTCCGCGTCGGCCTGCACGAATTCGATGTTGCCGGCCACGCCGCGGTCCAGCAGGCGGTCACGGCCAACCTTGAGCATCGAGTCGTTGATGTCGGCCAGTACCACTTGCCCGGTCGGGCCGACCAGGCGCGAAAACTTGGCGGCAAGGTCGCCGGTACCACCGGCGATGTCCAGCACGCGGTTGCCGCTGCGCACACCCGAGAGCTCGATGGTGAAGCGCTTCCACAGGCGGTGCATGCCGCCGGAGAGCACGTCGTTCATCAGGTCGTACTTGGCAGCTACCGAATGGAATACCTCGGCAACTTTCTTGGCTTTCTGGCTTTCAGGGACGTCCTGGTAGCCGAAATGGGTGGTGGGTTCGGCGTGGTCGCCTTTGCGCTGGTCGTTCATATCGCTTCACCGGAAAAAATTACCGCCATTCTAGGGCGAACGGGCGGATTTGTCTTGGCAGGGTGTGCCTGTGGCCGGGGGCGGGCATAATGCCGATTATGTCTACATCTTCAGGAACACCTGCATGACCCAGATCAGCGTCGAACGCAAACACTCCCTCGGCCGTGACGCCGCCCGTGCCAAGGCCCAGGCGCTGGTCGACAAGCTCAGCCGCGAGTACGACCTCCAGGCCACCTGGAACGGTGACCGGGTCGATGTGGCGCGCAGCGGCGCCAAGGGTAGCGTGCAGATCGGCGAAGACAGCATCCGCGTGGAGCTGAAACTGGGCATGATGCTGTCGATGATGAGCGGCACCATCAAGGGCGAGATCGAGCGGGCCCTGGACAAGGCACTGGCCTGACGCCCGCTTTATTCAGCTGGCGGGGAACGGGATCAGGTCTTCGATCTGGTCCAGGCGCAGGTCACCCCGGTACACCTGGCAACGCTCCGCCGAAGCCTGTGCCCGTTGCAAGCGCTCGTCGCGGCCCATGGCCTCCGGAAACTTCAAATGGCCTTTGGCAAAGCGCCGGGCATTGGCGGTGGCGGTGGTGTAGTGGAAGTGCGCCTCCCAGAGCTTCTGCCTGGGCTGCAGGCGATATCTGCCTGGGCTGCAGGCGATAGATGTCGTACACATCCAGAAAGTCATTGGGCTTGAGCTGTTTGCGCGCCCTGTGGGTCAGTGGTTGCTCGGGTACTGCATCCTGGCGATCGGTCGCGGCCGCCAGGTTGGCCATGTCATCCTCGCCCAGGCTTATCAGTATATTGAGCTCAACGATGTAGGCCTCGAGTTGGCTGCTGTCCACCGCAGGCATGTTGCGTGAAAGCAGGTACTGGGCATTGCTCAGGGCCAGCTTGTATTCGCGAAGGGCGCTCTCCAGGGGCGCCTTCTGTTGTTCGGGCGTCAGGCCGGCGGCAGCCAGGCTGTCGTGGCTCAGCAGTGCTTCGTGAAAATGCTTGCCGCGCAGGGTTTGCTGGGCGAGCAGGGTACTTTCGAAATCGTCTGCGCTGAGCCGGTCCCTGCGGACGACGAGTTGATGCAGGTCACTGATGATCTGGGCCCTGTGGTAGATAAAGCAGTGCGCCGATCTTAGGGTGAAGATTCTAATTCCTGCCTCTACCTTATGCTCAAGCCCACCCTCCATGGGCGGTTCCTCCTCCACTCATGAGCATGAGGTACAGAGCATGGCCAAAGTGAATGTGAAGAAAAAGGCGGACGCGCCGGGCACGCTGGGTGAGGTGCGGGGTTACGCACGCAAGATCTGGCTGGCGGGCATCGGCGCCTATGCGCGTGTCGGCCACGAAGGCGCCGACTATTTCCAGGCGCTGGTCAAGGCCGGCGAAGGTGTCGAGAAGCGGGGCAAGAAGCGCATTGATAAAGAGCTGGACGCCGCCAACCAGCAGATCGATGACGCCGCCCAGGAAGTGAGCCGCGTACGTGGCAAGGTTGAAATTCAACTCGACAAGATCGAAAAAGCTTTCGACGCACGGGTAGGGCGCGCCTTGAATCGCCTTGGCATACCGTCTAAACATGACGTTGAGGCGCTGTCGATCAAGCTTGAACAGCTGCACGAGCTGCTTGAGCGCGTCGCGCACAAACCATAAGGAGAGCAGGATGGCTGGCAAGAAGAATACCGACAAAGCAGGCAGCTCCTGGGTCGGCGGGATCGAAAAGTACTCCCGCAAGATCTGGCTGGCGGGGCTGGGTATCTATTCGAAGATCGACCAGGACGGCCCCAAGCTTTTCGACTCGCTGGTGAAAGATGGCGAGAAGGCCGAAAAGCAGGCCAAGAAGAGCGCCGAAGATGTGGCCGAAAGCGCCAAGTCTTCGACCACTTCGCGGGTGTCCGGCGTGAAGGACCGGGCGCTGGGCAAGTGGAGCGAACTCGAAGAGGCTTTCGATAAACGTCTGAACAGCGCCATCTCGCGCCTGGGTGTACCGAGCCGCAACGAAATCAAGGCCCTGCACCAGCAGGTAGACAGCCTGACCAAGCAGATCGAGAAGCTGACCGGTGCCTCGGTGGCGCCGGTTTCGTCGCGAGGGGCCGCAGCCAAGCCGGCAGCCAGCAAGGCGGCAGCCAAGCCACTGGCCAAGGCGGCAGCGGCCAAACCCGCAGCCAAAACCGCTGCGGCGAAACCTGCAGCCAAGGCGGCCGCGGCAAAACCTGCGACCAAGCCTGCGGCTGCCAAACCTGCAAGCAAGGCGGCAGCAGCGAAACCCGCCGCCAAGCCTGCGGCAAAGCCGGCAGCAGCCAAACCGGCAGCAGCCAGGAAGCCTGCAGCGAAGAAAGCACCGGCCAAGCCGGCGGCCAGCGCTGCACCTGCCGCAACCGATGCCCCGGCCCCGGCTGCAGCCCCGGCCAGCAACACGCCGTCGGCGGCCAACGGGACCGGTACCCTGATCTGATACCGCAACGCCCTCTTCGCGGGTGGCCCCGCGCCTACAGGTTCAGCGCAACCCTGCAGGCGCGGGTTCACCCGCGAATGCGTTGGCGGCGGCAGCACAGCCCCTGCAGGGCTAGTCCTCCAGATACTTCATCGCCAACTGCTCGGCTGCCCCCCGGGCCTGAGCCTGCAGGTGCGGCGCCACCAGCATCATCACCTGGTACACCACGATCCCCACATCCCCTTCGCGCCCCAGCACCCGCTGGTAATCCAGCGAGAACAGCAGCGTCAGGGTGATCTGTTCCACCAGTTGCCCCAAGGCCTGGGTGTCACTCTGTACCAGGCCCTGGCCCTTGAGGCTGGCCAGCAGTGCCGCCAGCGTGCGCTTCAGGGCGTTGATCAGGCTGCGCATGCCGCGGGCCAGCTTGGGCAGGCGCCCGGTCAGGTTCGACAGGTCCTGGAACAGAAACCGGTACTGCGCCATGTGCTCGACGATCAGGTGCAGGAACAGCCAGTAGTCCTCGGCATCCAGGCGCACTTCCAGCGGCGGGTCCAGCAGCGGCATCAGCGCTTCCTCGAAGCGCTCGAACAACCCCAGTACCAGGGGCTCCTTGCCGTGGAAGTGGTAGTAGAGGTTGCCCGGGCTGATACCCAGCTCGTTGGCAATCTCCAGGGTCGATACGTTCGGCTCGCCCTGCTGGTTGAACAGCTGCAGGGCGCACTCAAGGATACGATCGCGGGTTTTCATCCGGTCGGTCTGCTCATCGGGTCAGCACATAGGTGCCGGGCGCAGGGGCCAGGGGCGGGTGGGTGGCGTTGCCCAGGTCGTTGCGTGGCGCCTTGAGCGGACCGGAGCGCTGGGTGATCCACGCCAGCCACAACGGCCACCAGCTACCCTCGCTGCGCGTAGCCTCGTGGAACCATGCGCGCGGGTCACTGCTCAGGCTGGGGTTGGTCAGGTAATAGGCCTTGGGGTTGCCTGGCGGGTTGATGATGCTCTGGATATGCCCGCTGTTGGCCAGCACGAAGCGGCGCTCACCGCCCAGCAGCAAGGCCGACCGGTACACCGCGTCCCAGGGGGTGATGTGGTCGTTGCTGCCGGCGACGGTAAAACTGTCCACGCTGACCTGTTGCAGGTCGATTGGCGTGCCGCAGACCTCCAGCCCGGCCGGGTAGGTCAACGGGTTGAGCTTGAAGAAATCCAGCAGGTCGCCATGCAATGCGGCAGGCAGGCGCGTGCTGTCGGCGTTCCAGTAGAGAATGTCGAACGCAGGCGGTGTCTTGCCGAGCAGGTAGTTGTTGACCCAGTAGTTCCAGATCAGGTCGTTGGGGCGCATCCAGGCAAACACCCGCGCCACTTCGGCGCCGTCCAGCACGCCGCGCTGGTGAGAGCGGCGTTTGGCTGCCTGCAGGGTCTGCTCGTCGGCGAACAGGCTGGCCGGGCTGTCGAACTTGCTGTCCAGCAGGCTGACCAGGTAGGTGGCACTGCGCACCCGGCGCAACTGGTTCCTGGCTTGCAGGTGGCCTTGCAAGGCGGCCATGGTCAGGCCGCCGGCGCAAGCGCCCATGAGGTTGGGGTCGCGGTTGCCGCTGATGCGGCGGCAGGCATCCAGGGCTTCTTCCAGCGCCTGCACGTAGCTGGACAGGCCCCATTCACGATGGCGCGGGTCTGGGTTGCGCCAGCTGACCATGAACACTTGCAAGTTGTTCTTGAGCATGTACTGGACGAAGCTGTTGTTCGTGCTCAGGTCGAAGATATAGAACTTGTTGATCTGCGGCGGCACCACCAACAGCGGGCGGCTGTGCTGTTTTTCACTCATCGGCCGGTACTGGATCAGCTCCAGCAGCTCGTTGCGAAATACCACGGCCCCAGGGGTGGCGGCCAGGTTGCGGCCCACGTCGAAGGCCCGCTCATCGACCTGGCGCGGCAGGCCATCGTTGTGGCGCAGGTCTTCGAGCAGGTGGGCCAGGCCGCGCACCAGGCTCTGGCCACCGGTGTTGAACAGTTCCTTCACGGCCAGCGGGTTGAGCAGCGAGTTGCTGGGGGCCAGCGCATCGTTGAGCAGGTTGAACAGAACGTGGGCGCGGGCCCGGTCATCGTCATGCAGCTGGCTTTCGTCGATCCACTGGCGGGTCTGCTGCTGCCAGGCCAGGTAGGCTTGCAGGCCTCGGCGGTAGAACGGGTTCAGGCTCCATGCAGGGTCGCTGAACCGGTTGTCACGCGGGTTGGGTTGAAGCGGTGAATCGCCCAGCATCACCCGCCCCAGTTGCCCGCCAAGGGCCAGCAGGTGATGGGCGGTATGCAACGGGTGGCGCAGGCCGTGGCGGCCGACATTGCGTAGCGTGGCCAGCAGGTCGCGGCCGCGCAGGCCGAGCATGGCATGCTGCACGGTCATTCTGCCGGCAGGGACCGTTTGCGATCCTTTGGCCGGTTTGTCTGTCATGGCAACACTCCCTTGTCTGACCCATTGCGCGTTATAGCCCCTTTCGCGGTGCTGGCGCTTACCCTCCCGAGGCCGGGCGCGGGTGCATCACGGCGCGCTGACGTTCTTGCTGCAGGAACTTCATGATGATTGGCGCGACAGCCTCGGCTCGGGTAATCAGGAACAAATGGCCGTCGTCGATAATATGTAGCTCGGCGTTGGGAATCCGCCAGGCCAGCAGGCGCATGTTAACCAGCGGGATCAGCGGGTCGTCGTCGCCCGCCAGCACCAGGGTCGGCTGCTGGATCTTGTGCAGCCAGTGAATGCTGGTCCAGCCCAGGCCGGCGAACAGCTGCCAGTAGTAGCCCATCTTGCCGCCGGAGCGCACCTTGGCTGCGTGGTGCATGGCCAGCTCTGGGTCCCGGCGAAAACCGCCACCGTAGATCAGCGGGGCAATGCGCAAGACATGCGATGACTGCACATAGCGCCTGGGGCTGGCCATCATCCACAGCACCTTGGGCTTGCCGGGTACCATCACGGCACCGGCGGCAGTGGCGGCGAGTATCAGCTTCCTGCAGCGTTCGGGGTAGTCGTGGGCGAACTGCTGGGCCAGGGCGCCGCCCCAGGACACCCCAATCACATTGACCTGGCCGTAATCGAGGTAATCGAGCATCCGTGCCGTCAGCTTGGCCAGCCCGGGGAAGCGATACGGGTGGCGCGGGGTGGACGAGCCGCCGACACCGGGAACGTCGAAAGCGATCACTTCCAGGTCCGGGTCCAGTGCTTCGATGAACGGGAATACCAGCTCCAGGTTGGCGCCGATGCCATTGAAGATCAGCAGCGGCGTCAAGTGCGGCTTGCCGGGGCGGACGGCGGTGCGGATGGACTGGTTGTCCAGCTCGACGGTCCGGAAGATATACGGTTGCGTCATGCGCGTGACTCTTGGGTGAAATGAACACCGTGGCGCCCTGAGGGCCGCCACGGCGCTGCCACTCAACGCTCGTGAACGTAGGTGCCTGGGGCCGCCTCGCCCGCAGCATAGGCACGGTTGCCCAGGCGGGTCGGCGCTTTTTTCAGTTCGCCTGCGCGCTCGGCCAGCCAGCCTTGCCAGTGCAGCCACCAGGAGTCGGCATGCTTGGTGGCATTTTCCTGCCAGGCCAGCGGATCACCCGGGCGGTCGTCACCGGTCATGAAGCGTGCCTTGGGGTTGCCCGGTGGGTTGAGGATGCTCTGGATATGCCCGCTGTTGGACAGCACGAACTCGATCTTGCCCCCGAACAGGTGGGCCGAGCGGTAGCACGACTGCCACGGGGTAATGTGGTCAGCGGTACCCGCCACGCTGAAAATGTCGCACTGCACGTTTTTCAGATCGATGGGGGTGCCGCACACTTCCAGGGCGTTGGGACGCGTCAGCGGGTTGGTCTTGAACATTTCGATCAGGTCGCCATGTAAGGCGGCGGGCAGGCGCGTGGTGTCGTTGTTCCAGAACAGGATGTCGAACACCGGCGGCTCGTTGCCGAGCAGGTAGTTGTTCACCCAGTAGTTCCAGATCAGGTCGTTGGGGCGCATCCAGGCGAACACCTTGGCCATCTCGCTGCCTTCCAGCACACCGGCCTGGTAGGAGTGGCGCTTGGCGGCTTCCAGGGTCTGCTCGTCGACGAACAGCGCCACCTGGGTATCCATCGTGGTGTCCAGCACGCTGACCAGCAGGGTCAGGGCATTGACCTTGTGCTCGCCGAGGGCTGCGTAGTGCCCTACCAGTGCCGTGCAGGTGATGCCGCCAGAGCAGGCACCGAGCATGTTCAGGTCCTTGCTGCCGGTAATCGCCAATACGGCGTCGACGGCTTCCTTGAGTGCGTCGATGTAGGTGGACAAGCCCCATTCACGCTGGGCCTTGGTCGGGTTGCGCCAGCTGATGATGAAGGTTTGCTGCTGCGAGCGCAGGCAAAAACGAGCCAGGCTCTTTTCCGGGCTCAGGTCGAATACGTAGAACTTGTTGATCTGCGGCGGCACCACCAGCAGTGGCCGGGCGTGCACCTGTTCGGTGATCGGGCTGTACTGGATCAGTTCCAGCACATCATTGCGGTACACCACCGCGCCTTCGCTGGTGCCCAGGTTCTTGCCCACCTCGAAGGCGTCCATGTTCACCTGGCTAGGCATGCCGCCGTTGTTGACCATGTCCTTGGCCAGGTTGGACAAGCCGTCGAGCAGGCTCTTGCCACCGGTCTCGAAGAAGCGCTTGACCGCCGCCGGGTTGGACAAAGTGTTGGTCGGCGCCATGGCTTCGGTCATCAGGTTGATGACGAACTGGCCGCGGCTGATGTCCTGAGGTGACAGGTCACTGCTGCCGATCCAGTCCTGCAGTTCGTTGCGCCAGGCCAGATACGTCTGCAGGTAGCGGCGGTACAGTGGGTTGCTGCTCCAGGCCGGGTCGTTGAAGCGTCGGTCGTCGCTTTCCGGGGCCAGGCTGGACTTGCCCAGCAGGACGTTTTTCAGTTCCAGGCCAAAATGGGCCACGTGCTTTGCGCTGTGCAGCGGTTGGCGCACGGCCTGACGCAATACGGTGCGTGCCGAACTCAGCAGGTCTTTGCGGCGAATGCCGATGATCGGGTTCAGCCCCAGGGTGTTTTCCGAGGCCTGCCGCTGCAGCTCATCGTTGTTCTTGTTACTCATCTACGACGCTCCGTTGTCCTGAGACGAGTACCGGTTGCTGTGACGGGGGCACAGCCCTGAGCCCGGTACTGCTACTCGGGTGACCAGTGATAAGGAACAGCGGTGCTGCGGGGTTCTGAATACCTGCAGCGTGATGCAGGGAACTTGCCACTCACATTGGTTACCCGACTTTCATGTAATGCGCAAGACAGCCCGTCACTGGGCCGTCTGCCAATCATTCAAACAGATGAAACTAGAAAATGCGCTCTAAACCTTGCAGCCCTTGCGCTAGAGCATGAATTTGACGACCGACTCCGCCGGGTCGCGGGACTTGCCGGCCTTGTGCAGCTCGTCGAGGTATTCGGCCCACAGCTCGTTTTGGCGCAGGCACAGCTGTTCCAGGTATTCCCAGGTGAACAGGCCGCTGTCATGGCCGTCGTCGAAGGTCAGTTTCAGTGCATATTGGCCGGCTGGCTCGATGCCGCTGAGGCCGACGTTGAGCTTGCCGAATTGCAGAATGGGGTTGCCGTGGCCCTGGACCTCGGCGGAGGGGGAGTGCACGCGCAGGAACTCGGCGGGCAGGGTGTAGACCTCACCGGGCGCATAGGTAAGGCTGAGGGTTTTCGAGGCTTTGTGCAGGTTGATGGCGGTGGGCATGCGGGCCATGGGCTGAATCTCTTCTTGGCGACAAGACTCAAGCTTCAAGCTTCGAGCCTCAAGCTGCAAGAGGAGATGGCCAAGACATGTAACGGCCATGTTTTGCGGTGCTGCAAGCGACGCCTAACAGCTCGTCGCTTGCAGCTTGCCGCTTACAGGATGTAACGCGACAGGTCTTCGTTCTGCGCCAGCTCACCCAGGTGGCTGTTCACATAGGCCGCGTCGATCTGGATCGGCGTTTCGTCATGGGCGCTGGCCAGGTCACCGGCACTGAACGACACCTCTTCAAGCAGGCGCTCCAGCAGGGTATGCAGGCGACGGGCACCGATGTTCTCGGTTTTCTCGTTGACCTGATAGGCAATTTCGGCCAGGCGCTTGATGCCGTCGGCGACGAACTCGATGTTCAGGCCTTCGGTTTTCAGCAGCGCCTGGTACTGCTCGGTCAGCGAAGCGTGCGGCTCGCGCAAAATACGCTCGAAGTCTTCCGGGGTCAGTGCCTTGAGCTCTACACGGATCGGCAGGCGGCCTTGCAGCTCGGGTACCAGGTCGCTGGGCTTGCTCAGGTGGAACGCGCCCGAGGCAATGAACAGGATGTGGTCGGTCTTGACCATACCCAGCTTGGTGTTGACGGTGCAGCCTTCGATCAGCGGCAGCAGGTCGCGCTGCACGCCTTCACGGGACACATCGGCACCGCCGACATTGCCGCGCTTGGCGACCTTGTCGATTTCGTCGATGAACACGATACCGTGCTGCTCGACCGCCTCCAGGGCCTTGGCCTTGAGCTCTTCCTCGTTGACCAGGCGGCCCGCTTCTTCATCGCGGACCATCTTCAGCGCTTCTTTGACCTTCAGCTTGCGCGCCTTGCGCTTGCCCTTGCCCATGTTGGCGAACAGGCTTTGCAGCTGGTTGGTCATTTCTTCCATGCCGGGCGGCGCGGCAATTTCGACACCTACGGCATCGGCGACTTCGATCTCGATTTCCTTGTCATCCAGCTGGCCTTCGCGCAGGCGCTTGCGGAACAGCTGGCGGGTGTTGGAGTCGCTACTGGTCTGCGCGGCTTCCTCGTTGAAGCTGGTCACCCGCGCCTGCGGCAGCAGGGCATCGAGAATACGGTCTTCGGCGGCGTCTTCGGCGCGGTGGCGCACACGGATGATCTCCTGCTCGCGCAGCATCTTCAGTGCGGCATCGGCCAGGTCGCGGATGATCGACTCGACGTCACGGCCGACGTAGCCGACTTCGGTGAACTTGGTGGCTTCGACCTTGAGGAACGGGGCGTTGGCCAGCTTGGCCAGGCGGCGGGCGATTTCGGTCTTGCCGACACCGGTCGGGCCGATCATCAGGATGTTCTTCGGCGTCACTTCGGCGCGCAGCTCAGCCGGCAGCTGCATCCGCCGCCAGCGGTTGCGCAGGGCAATGGCCACGGCGCGCTTGGCGTCGTCCTGGCCGATGATGTGGCGGTTGAGTTCGTGGACGATCTCGCGGGGGGTCATGGACATGATCAATTGGGTCCTTGGGCAGATGAGTCAGCGTGGAAAAGCCCCATCACCGGGATGGGGCGCCAGAACAGCTGAGTCAGTCGGCCAGGTCCTGCTCCTCGATGGTCAGGTTATGGTTGGTGAACACGCAGATGTCGCCGGCGATGTTCAGGGCGGTCTCGGCGATTTCACGGGCCGAGAGGTCGGTCTTGTTCAGCAGTGCGCGGGCGGCAGCCTGGGCGTAGGCACCACCGGAACCCATGGCGATCAAGCCATCTTCGGGTTCGACCACGTCGCCGTTGCCGGTGATGATCAGCGAGGCATCCTTGTTGGCCACGGCCAGCATGGCTTCCAGGCGGCTCAGGGAACGGTCGGTACGCCATTCCTTGGCCAGCTCGACGGCGGCACGGATCAGGTGGCCCTGGTGTTTCTCCAGCTGCCCTTCAAAGCGCTCGAACAGGGTGAATGCGTCGGCGGTGGCACCGGCGAAGCCGGCGATGACCTGGCCGTGGTACAGGCGGCGCACTTTCTTGGCGTTGCCTTTCATTACCGTGTTGCCGAGGGATACCTGGCCGTCGCCGCCCATGACGACTTTGCCGTTACGGCGGACAGAAACGATGGTGGTCAAGGGGAGAGTCTCCACGCAGCGGGGCGAAAGTGCCTGATGCAGACTCATATGGGGGTGGGGGGGAGAGTTTCAAGCTTCAAGCTACAAGCGACAAGAAAAAGCAGATCGGTGGGTGGCTTGCTTCTTCTTCAAGCTGCAAGCTGCAAGCTGCAAGCTGCAAGCTGCAAGCTGCAAGCTGCAAGCTGCAAGCTGCAAGCTACAAGCTACAAGCGGCAAGAAAAAGCAGATCCGTGGGAGGCTTGCTTCTTCTTGCGACTTTCGACTTTCGACTTTCGACTTTCGACTTTCGACTTTCGACTTTCGACTTTCGACTTGCAGCTTGCAGCTTGCAGCTAGCCCTTAGGCCTCGTGGCAAACGTGCCCATCGACCAAGGTATAACGCACTGCACCCGGCAGGCAGTGGCCGATGAACGGGCAGTTCTCACCCCGCGACAGCCATTGCTCGCCGGCAACGGTCGAGGCTTGCGGGTCGAACAGCACCAGGTCGGCCGCGCCGCCTGCTTTCAACTCACCCGCAGGCAGGCGCAGGGCGGCAGCCGGGCCGCTGCTCAGGCGGGCGAGCAGGGTGGGCAGGTCGAGCAGGCCGTCCTGCACCAGGGTCATGGCCAGCGGCAGCAGCAACTCGACGCTGCTGATACCCGGTTCGGTAGCACCGAAAGGGGCCAGCTTGGCATCGCGTTCGTGCGGCTGGTGGTGGCTGGAAATCGCCTGGATCACGCCAGACTTGACCGCTTCACGCAGGCCGTCACGGTCAGCAGCAGTACGCAGCGGTGGCTGCACGTGGTACAGGCTGGAGAACTCGCGCAGCGACTCGTCGGTGAGAATCAGCTGGTACAGCGCCACGTCAGCGGTTACCGGCAGGCCAAGTGCCTGGGCCTGGGCGATCAGCCGCGCGCCACGGGCGCTGGTGATCTGGCTGAAGTGCGCGCGCACGCCACTCTGCTCGACCAGCAGCAGGTTGCGCGCCAAGGCCACGGTTTCGGCGCTTTCCGGAATGCCCGGCAAGCCAAGGAAGCTGGCCATGGCGCCTTCATGGGCCAGGCCGCCCTGGGCCAGGTCGCGGTCCTGGGAATGGAACACCACGGTCAGGTCGAAGGTGGCGGCATACTCCAGGGCGCGGGCCAAGGTACGGTTGTTGGGGATTTCCTTCAGGCCGTTGCCGAATGCCACGCAGCCGGTGTCACGCAGGGCCACCAGCTCCGCCAGTTGCTCGCCTTCCAGGCCCTTGGTCAGGGCGCCGATCGGGTAGACCTTGCTGTTGGCCGCTTCGCGGGCACGGTCGAGAATCAGCTCGGCCACGGCCGAGGTGTCCAGCACCGGCTTGGTTTGCGGTGGGCAGCACAGGCTGGTCACGCCGCCGGCCACGGCTGCGCGGGTTTCGCTGGCGATGTTGCCTTTGCGGCTAAAGCCCGGTTCGCGCAGGGACACGCCAAGGTCGACCAGGCCAGGCGCGGCAACCAGGCCTTGCGCCTGGATCGTGCGGCTGGCGCTGAAACCGGCCGGGGCGGCGCCGATGGCAGCAATGCGGCCACCGTCCAGGTGCAGGTCGGTGACCTGGTCTAGGCCGCTGTTGGGGTCGATGACCCGGGCGCCAAGAATGCTGATGGTCACTGGGCGTTCTCCTGGTCGAATTGACGTTGCGCGTTTTGCCCGCTCATGGCCATGGACAGCACTGCCATGCGTACAGCGATGCCGTAGGTAACCTGGTTGAGGATCACCGAATGCTTGCCGTCGGCCACCGCCGACTCAATCTCCACGCCCCGGTTGATCGGGCCTGGGTGCATGACGATGGCATCCGGCTTGGCCCCGGCCAGGCGGGCGGTGGTCAGGCCGAACAGGCGGTAGAACTCGCCTTCGCTGGGCAGCAGGCCACCGGCCATGCGCTCACGCTGCAGGCGCAGCATGATCACCACGTCGACATCCTTCAGGCCCTCGGCGAGGTCGGTGTAGACCTTCACGCCGTACTGCTCGATACCGACCGGGATCAGGGTTTTCGGCCCGATCACGCGAATGTCCGGGCAACCCAGGGCCTTGAGCGCCAGCATGTCGGAGCGGGCTACCCGCGAGTGCAGGATATCGCCGACGATCGCTACCGACAGGTTCTCGAAGCTGCCCTTGTGGCGACGGATGGTCAGCATGTCGAGCATGCCCTGGGTCGGGTGCGCATGGCGGCCGTCACCACCGTTGATCACGGCAACGTGCGGGCACACGTGCTCGGCGATGAAATGCGCAGCCCCCGAGTCGGAGTGGCGCACGACGAACATGTCGGCGGCCATGGCTTCGAGGTTGCGCAGGGTGTCGAACAAGGTCTCGCCCTTGCTGGTCGAGGACGTCGACACATTCAGGCTGATCACGTCGGCAGACAGGCGCTGGGCTGCCAGCTCGAAGGTGGTGCGGGTACGGGTCGAGTTCTCGAAGAACACGTTGCACACGGTCTTGCCGCGCAGCAAAGGGACTTTTTTCACGGCCCGGGCACCGACTTCCAGGAAGGAGTCGGCGGTGTCGAGGATCTCGGTGAGCAGTTCGCGGGGCAAACCGTCAAGCGAGAGGAAGTGGCGCAGCTGGCCCTGGTCATTGAGCTGCAGCGGGCGCTTGGCGTCGATTGGCGTCATCGCGGGGGACTCTTAAAGGGCGGAAGCGGGGGCGAGGTCCTGGCGCTCGAGGGCGAGCGGTGCGGGTCCGGTCAATTTTACCCGTTCATCGGGGGCCAGCGACAGGGTGGTGCCGACCACATTCGGGCGGATTGGCAGTTCGCCGGCATCCAGGTCCACCAGGCAGACCAGGGTGACGCTGGCCGGGCGGCCATAATCGAACAGTTCGTTGAGCGCCGCGCGGATGGTGCGGCCGCTCATCAGCACGTCATCCACCAACACCAGGTGCTGACCTTCGACTTCGAACGGCAGCTCGGACGGGCGTACCTGCGGGTGCAGGCCATTCTGGCTGAAGTCATCGCGGTAGAACGAGACGTCCAGGGTACCCATGGCACTCTCGTCGCCCATGGCCTCCTGCAGGGCCTGGGCAACCCAGACACCACCTGTACGAATACCGATGTAACGCGGCCCGCTGATGCTGCGGCGGGCCAGGTGGGCGCGAAGGTCGACAGCCATCTGCCGGACCAGCTCGGCGGGGTTGGGTAGGCTCATTGCGGGCTCCTCGGAAGGGTGCGCCGGGCGTGGCCGGCGGCAAAGATGATCAGGTATTGGCCTCCAGCCAGCCTTGCAGCAACAGGGCCGCGGCGATGGCATCGACCGGGTTGTCGCGGTAGCTGCCGCGCTGGCCGCCACGGGCCATGCGCTCGCCTTTGGCCTCGAAAGTGGTCAGGCGCTCGTCGTGGGTGTGCACGGGCAGGTTGAAGCGGCCATTGAGGCGGCGGGCAAATTTTTCGGCGCGGGCGCTCATTTCGCTGGGCGTGCCGTCCATGTTCAATGGCAGGCCGACGACGATGGCGTCCGGCTTCCATTCGGCAATCAGCTTTTCCACCTGGGCCCAGTCCGGCACGCCGTTCTGCGCCTTCAGCGTGCACAGCTCACGGGCCTGGCCGGTGATGACCTGGCCGACGGCCACACCGATCTGTTTGCTGCCATAGTCGAAACCCAGCAGCAGGCGTAGTTCGGTCATCAGGCGTGGCCCGCCTGGCTGGTCAGCAGGTGCAGGTTGATGCCCAGGCTGGCGGCGGCGGCCTCCAGGCGCAGGTCACTGGCCATTTCAAAGATGATTTGCGGGTCGAACGGGCAGTTGAGCCAGGCATTTTCGGCCAGCTCCGCTTCCAGCTGGCCGGCTTCCCAGCCGGCATAGCCGAGCGTGATCAGGCTTTGCTTGGGGCCGACCCCGGCGGCAATGGCCAGCAGGATGTCCTGCGACGTGCTCAGCGTCAGCCCTTCCAGCGCCACGCTCGCCTGGAAGCTGCACTCGCTGCTGTGCAGCACGAAGCCACGGTCGGTCTGCACCGGGCCGCCCTGGTAGATCGGCACTTGCAAAGTGCTGTCCGGCGGCGTTTCGTCCGGGCGCAATTGCTCGAGAATATCGGCCAGGCTCAGTTCCTGCGGCCGATTCACCACCAGGCCCATGGCACCATGGGCGTTGTGCTCGACAATGTACGTGAGGGTCTGGGCGAAGTTCGGATCGGCCATGTGCGGCATGGCGATCAGGAACTGATGCTTGAGGTAGCTCGGGGCGAGGGTTTTCATGGGGGATAGTGTGGCGCCAGGTGGCGGGGCTGACAAGGTCCGCTTTGTGTCGTTTGGTTGGTCAGTGTCTTGAGGGTTTTGTTGGTTGTGAGATCGAGCGCCGCCCGCGCGGCGCATCGCGAGCTGCGCTCGCTCCTACGTTTGTTTCGGGCCAATAAATCCTGTGCCCATCGCGCGCGACCGTCTTGGCGCATGGCTCACTATCGAAGGGTACAGACAAGGCGGTCGCGCGCCGCCATCACAGGCATGACTGGCCCGAAACAAACGTAGGAGCGAGCGCAGCTCGCGATGCGCCGCGCGGGCGGCGCTCGATATCCGCGCCACCGCATATCGCAAGCCCTAAACCCAAGGCATAACTCAGTTACTGGACAAACGGTCCCCACGGGCAAAGCGCCAGGTGCGGATGATCTCCAGGCGGTCGAATTCGGCCAGGTCCCCGGTAAACGGTGCGAACGGCGCCGCCAGCCGCACGATACGCTGCGCTGCCTGGTCCAGCACCGGCTGGCCGGACGACTCCAGTACCAGCACTTCGTACAGCGAGCCGTCGCGGTTGATCGAGACCATCATGCGCAGGTTGCCGTAGATCTGCTGCCGGCGCGCCTCGTCGGGGTAGTTGAGGTTGCCCACCCGCTCGACTTTCTTGCGCCACTCTTCCTTGTACCAGGCGCCCTTGTCGCGCATGGTCGAGGCAGCGTTCAGGCGGTGGATGCGCGGGCGCTTGGCGTACAGTTGCTGTTCGTTGGACAGCTCTGCCTCCAGGCTGGCGATCTGGCTGGACAGCTGCGAGCTGTCGAAGTCCGGGGCGGGCGCGGCTGGCTTGGGTTGCGCCTTGCTGGGCTTGGGCTTGGGCTCGACCTTGTGCGCCTTGGGCGCGGTGGTCACCACCGCCGACTTCTGCGGGGTTGGTGGCGGCACTACTTCCGGCTTGGCTGCCGGCGGGGGGGTGATCTTGTTGATCTTGCTGTCCTGGAACGGCGCCACTTCGGTGGTCTTGGGCACCGCCTTCTTGTCCAGGGTGCCGCTGCCTTGCTGGTTGTCCTGGGCCTGAAAATCAGCTTTCTCCGGCGGTTTTTCGCTTTTGAAGGTGGCCAGGGTAATGTCCATGGTATGGCGGATTTCGGCAGGCTTGACCACGGTGAAACCGACGCCGAGGATCAGCGCCAGGTGCACCAGCGCAGCCAGGAACAGCGTGAAACCGAGCCGGTCCACTGGGCGAACGCGTGGGGGCAGCAGGTCGGAAGGGATATCAGCGGGCAGCGTCATCGGGTATCCAGCAACCGCAGGGCGGGGCAGCAGGCCAGGCAAATGGGACCCGCATCATACCCCACTCCGGGTAAATGCCGTGCGTCGGCGGTCAGCGCGCCTGCAACTGGCGATCAATGGCATCCATCAGCTTGCCGCCGATATCGGTGTTGTAGGCGTTGTCGATTTCGCGAATGCAGGTCGGGCTGGTGACGTTGATCTCGGTGAGGTAATCGCCGATCACGTCGAGGCCCACGAACAACAGGCCTTTCTCGCGCAGGGTTGGCCCCACCTGGGCGGCAATCCAGCGGTCCCGGTCGCTCAGCGGGCGCGCCTCGCCGCGGCCACCGGCAGCCAGGTTGCCACGGGTTTCGCCGCTGGCCGGAATGCGCGCCAGGCAGTAGTCGATCGGCTCGCCGTCGATCATCAGGATGCGCTTGTCGCCGTCCTTGATCGCCGGCAGGTAGGCCTGTGCCATGATCTGCTGGGCACCCAGCGCGGTCAGGGTTTCGAGGATCACCGACAGGTTCGGGTCGCCCACCCGATGGCGGAAGATCGACGTGCCGCCCATGCCATCCAGCGGTTTGAGGATCACGTCACCATGCTTGGCGGCAAACTCGCGGATGATGTCCGGGCGGCGGCTGACCAGCGTCGGTGGCGTGCACTGCGGGAACAGCGTGGCGAACAGTTTTTCGTTGCAGTCACGCAGGCTTTGCGGGCGGTTGACCACCAGCACGCCATCGTTCTCGGCTTGCTCCAGCAGGTAGGTGCTGTAGACGAACTCCATGTCGAACGGCGGGTCCTTGCGCATCAGGATCACGTCCAGCTCGGCCAGGGTGCTGTCCTGTTCTTCGCCCAGCTCGAACCAGCGGGCCGGGTCGGCGAAAACGTTCAGCGGGCGCATGCGTGCACGGGCTTTGCCTTCGCCCTGGTACAGGTCGCGCTGCTCCATGTAGAACAGGCTCCAGCCGCGTGCCTGGGCGGCCAGCAGCATGGCCAGCGAGCTGTCCTTTTTGTAGGAGATGGACGCGATCGGGTCCATGACAATGCCGAGGCGAACGCTCATGGGGTGGTTCCTCTTGGCGGCGCGTTGCCGCGATGGGTCGGAAGAAAAGTGGCTCAGGGTGGCGCTGTGAACGCCGCTGGTCAAGGGGCGGCGCAGATGGAACGGCCACCCGGAGTGTGTTAAAAATGCAGCTGCAAGCCCTTGGCTCCAAGCCTCAAGAGCAAAGCAGCCGCGTGCCGGCTGGGCTTTTGTTGTACCTTGCCGCTTGCAACTTGCAGCTCAATTCCTACGGGTAGGCGTCTATGGAACAACCCCTGAAGGTGATGGTGATCGACGACTCGCGCACGATCCGCCGCACTGCGCAGATGTTGCTCGGTGAAGCCGGCTGCGAGGTGATCACCGCCAGCGATGGCTTCGATGCCCTGGCCAAGATCGTCGATCACCGCCCCGGCATCATCTTCGTCGACGTGTTGATGCCGCGCCTGGACGGCTACCAGACCTGCGCCATCATCAAGCACAACAGCGCCTTCAAGGACACCCCGGTGATCCTGTTGTCGTCGCGCGACGGGCTGTTCGACAAGGCCCGCGGCCGGGTAGTCGGCTCTGATCAGTTTCTGACCAAGCCGTTCAGCAAGGAAGAACTGCTCGACGCAATCCGTGCCCATGTGCCCGGGTTTGCGGCACCTGAACCACAAGCACCCTGACCGCGCCCCGCCATGGCACGGTTCTACTTTCCTGATGGGGTAACAGCATGGCCCGAGTTCTGATTGTCGACGACTCGCCGACAGAGATGCAACGTTTGACCGAGTTTCTTGAAAAGCATGGCCATCAAGTGAGCAAGGCCGAAAACGGTGCCAATGGCGTGGCCCTGGCCCGGCAAGAAAAGCCGGACGCCGTGCTGATGGACGTCGTCATGCCGGTCATGAACGGCTTCCAGGCCACCCGCCAGCTCAGCAAAGACCCGGAAACCAGTGCCATCCCGGTGATCATGGTCACCACCAAGGACCAGGAGACCGACCGCATCTGGGCCACCCGCCAGGGCGCCCGCGACTTCCTCACCAAACCGGTGGGCGAAGAGGCGCTGATCGCCAAGCTCAAAGAAGTGCTGGGGGCTTGACCAGCCGCCCGCAGGGCGCGTCACTGACCGCCTTCGAGTTGTTGCTGGACATCGACCGGCGCTGCCGTTTGCTGGTCGCTGACCAGCCGCCGCAAGACAACCGCCTGCAAGAATGGAGTGGCATTGGCTTTCGCACCGCCGGGCAATGGTTCGTCGCGCCCATGGGCGAGGTGGCCGAGGTGCTGCGCGAGCCGCGTAGCAGCCGGGTACCGGGGGTGCAGCCATGGGTCTGCGGCGTGGCCAACCTGCGTGGCCGGTTGTTGCCGGTAATGGACCTGAGCAGCTTCTTTGGCCTGGGCCACGCCGCCCCGGGCAAGCAGCGCCGGGTGCTGGTGGTGGACCACGACGACCTGTTCGTCGGCCTGCTGGTGGACGAAGTGCTCGGTTTGCAGCACTTTACCCTCGACAGCCTGCAACTGTCCCCGCCACAGCCGCTGATTCGTGCCGCTGCGCGCTTTGTGCAAGGGCACTTCCCGCGTGAACGCAATTGGGCGATCTTCAGCCCCTTCGCCCTGGCCCAGGCGCCGGGCTTTCTCGATGTGGCGCTATAGGACCTGCGAATGTGAACACACCCGCCGCCCCCGTCACGGCCACCACCGTGACCCCGCGTACCCGCAGCATCGCGCAGATCACCGTGCTGTTCCTGATCCTGATCCTGTCGATCATCCTGCTGTTCGCCAATTTCGCTTACCTGAACACCCAGTCCAACTACGACAAGCAGTACATCGGCCATGCCGGCGAGTTGCGCGTGCTGTCGCAGCGCATCGCCAAGAACGCCACCGAAGCCGCTGCAGGCAAGGCGTTGGCGTTCAAGTTGCTGTCGGATGCGCGCAACGATTTCGAGCGGCGCTGGGGCTACCTGCGCCAAGGTGACAAAGCCACCGGCCTGCCGCCCGCGCCGCCCGCCGTGCGTGATGAAATGGAAGCGGTGCGGCGTGACTGGGAAAACCTGCGCAAGAACACCGATACCATCCTGGCCACTGAACAGACGGTGCTGTCGCTGCACCAGGTGGCGGCGACCCTGGCCGAAACCGTGCCGCAACTGCAGGTGGAGTACGAAAAGGTCGTCGAGATCCTGCTGCAGAGCGGCGCCCCGGCCAACCAGGTGGCGGTGGCCCAGCGCCAATTGTTGCTGGCCGAGCGGATCCTCGGCTCGGTCAACACCGTGCTGGCCGGTGATGACGCGGCAGCCCAGGCGGCCGATGCGTTCGGGCGTGATGCCGGGCGTTTCGGCCAGGTGCTGCAAGGGATGCTCAACGGCGGTGCGGGCATTCAGGTAACCCGAGTTGCAGATGCCGACGCCCGTGCCCGGTTGGCCGAAATTGCCGAGCTGTTCCAGTTCGTTGCCGGTTCGGTGGACGAAATTCTCGAAACCTCCCCAGAGCTGTTCCGGGTGCGCGAGGCGGCGGGCAATATCTTCAGCCTGTCGCAAACCCTGCTCGACGAGGCCTCGCACCTGGCCAACGGTTTTGAAAACCTGGCCGGCGGGCGCACCCTCGATACCGTGGGTGGCTACGCCCTGGGCCTGCTGGCCCTGGCTTCGATCATCCTCATCGGCCTGGTGATGGTGCGTACCACCAACCGCCAGCTGCGCGAGACGGCAGAAAAGAACGAACGCAACCAACAGGCAATCATGCGCCTGCTCGATGAAATCGAAGAGCTGGCCGATGGCGACCTGACGGTGACGGTTTCGGTCACCGAAGACTTTACCGGCGCCATTGCCGACTCGATCAACTATTCGGTCGACCAGCTGCGTGACCTGGTCGCTACCATCAACCACAGTGCGGTGCAGGTTGCCGCCGCCGTGCAGGATACGCAGAACACCGCGCGGCAGCTGGCCAAGGCCTCCGAGCAGCAGGCTGAGCAGATCAGCGAGGCGTCCGAGGCGGTGGGCGACATGGTCGAGTCGATCGACCGGGTTTCCGCACATGCCTATGAATCTGCCAAGGTTGCCGAGCGGTCGGTGGCCATCGCCAACAAGGGCAACGAGGTGGTGCACAACACCATCAACGGCATGGACAACATTCGCGAGCAGATCCAGGACACCGCCAAGCGCATCAAGCGGCTGGGCGAGTCGTCCCAGGAAATCGGCGATATCGTCAGCCTGATCGACGATATCGCCGACCAGACCAATATCCTTGCCCTGAACGCGGCGATCCAGGCCTCGCTGGCGGGCGAAGCCGGGCGCGGCTTTGCCGTGGTCGCCGACGAAGTGCAGCGCCTGGCCGAGCGCTCGTCGTCGGCCACCCGCCAGATCGAGGCGTTGGTGCGCACCATCCAGGCCGACACCAACGAAGCCGTCATATCCATGGAGCAAACCACCGCCGAGGTGGTGCGCGGTGCCCGCCTGGCCCAGGATGCCGGGGTGGCGCTGGCCGAGATCGAAGGGGTGTCGCAGAACCTTGCCGACCTTATCCACAGCATTTCCGACGCCGCGCAATTGCAGACCTCTTCGGCCGGGCAGATTTCCCACACCATGGCGGTGATCCAGCAGATCACTGCGCAGACTTCCGCCGGTTCTAGTGCGACCGCCGACAGTATTCGCCACCTGGCGCGCATGGCCAGCGAGATGCGCCGTTCGGTGTCTGGCTTCACCTTGCCACCACCTGCCGAGCCCAAGTGAACCGGCCTTGCGATGAGCCGTACTGATATACCGCGCTGAGGAGTGCCCATGGCTGTAGCAGCACTAAGCCCCGAGCGCCACGATACCGTGGCGCTGGCCTGGACCAAGGCCGCCATCCTCGATTGCCTGGGCCAGGCCCGCCAGGCGCTGGAGCGCTTTGCCGGCGAGCCGGGCGAGCTGTCGATGCTGGCCTTCGTGGTCGACAACCTGCACCAGGTGCATGGTTGCCTGCGTATGCTCGAATTGCGCGGCGCAACACGCTTGGCCGAAGAGCTGGAGCTGTTCGCCAAGGCCTTGGCCGATGGCCAGGTCAGCCCGCGCGGGGATTGCCTGGGCGCATTGTTCCGCGGCCTCGAGCAATTGCCGGCGTACCTTGAACGCTTGCGTGGCGCGCGCCATGACCTGCCATTGGTGATGCTGCCGTTGCTCAACCAGTTGCGCGCCTGCCGGGGTGTCGAGCCGCTGGCCCAGGCCAGCCTGATCAGCGGCACGGCGCACCGCTTCGCCGGTGCCGATGACCTGGCCAACCTCGATCTGTCGCTGGGCAATTGGCGTGAACAGCTGCAGGCCGGGCCGGGCAGGGATGCCTTGCGCTCGGTAGTGACCGCGCTGTGCGACGACCTGATGCGCATCAAGGAGCGGCTTGACCAGTTCGTGCGGGGCGACCGTCAGCACCGTGAACAGCTTGACGCTTTGCTGGCGCCCCTGCGGCATGTCGCCGATACCCTCGCCGTGCTGGGCTTTCAGCAGCCACGGCGGGTGATCATCGACCAGGTGCTGGCCTTGCAGGCGCTGGCCGAGGGGGCGCGTGCCGTTGACGATGCGGTGCTGATGGATGTGGCAGGTGCGCTGCTGTACGTGGAGGCCACCCTCAACGGCATGGTCGGCCCGCTGGAGGAAAACGGCCAGGGCGGCCTGGCTGGCTCGGACCTGGCCGAGATTCGCCAGTTGGTGCTGAACGAGTCGCTGAATGTGCTGCAGCAGGCCAAGGACCTGATTGGCGATTGCCTGGAGTCCGGCTGGCCTCGGCAGCGCCTGCAACCCCTGCCGGGGTTGTTGCAGCAGGTTCGCGGGGCACTGGCCATGTTGATGCTGCCTGCGGTGGCCGAGCTGTTTGAGGGGTGTGCCGGCTATGTGCAGGGTTGGCTGCAACACCTGGAAGCGGAGCCGCCGGCCGATGAGCTGGCCCACCTGGCGCAGGCCCTGAGCGCGGCCGAGTGTTATCTGCAATGGCGTGTCGCAGATCCGCTGGCCGATGGCCAGCCCTTTATCGACACCGCACGGGCCAGCCTGGCTGCGCTTGGGGTGCAGTGTACGCAACCCACCGCCACTGAAGGCGCCGATGACAGCAGCGATGGCATCGATGATGAGCTGCGCGAGGTGTTCCTCGAAGAGGCCGGTGAGCTGTTACCGGAAATCGAGCGGCACTGGCTGCGCTGGCGTGCCGATAACCAGCAGATGGCAGCACTGGGCGATGTTCGGCGCGCCTTGCACACGCTCAAGGGCAGTGGGCGTATGGTCCATGCCGAAGCCGTGGCCGAACTGGCGTGGGGCGCCGAACACCTCTTGAACCGTGTAATCGAAGGCCGCAGGGCGCTCAGCGCCCAGGGCGTGGTGGCGCTGCAGCAAGCCTTCGTGCAGTTGCCAGACCTGCTGGCCGACTTTGCCGCAGGCCAGTTACCGCAGCTGAGCGACATCGAACGACTGGCTGGGCATCTGCATGGCCTGGCTGAAAACGACCCACCCGCGGTCGCCGACCTCGATGGCCTCGACCCGCAGTTGCTGGACATCTTCCGCAGCGAAGCGCAAGGCCACCTGGCCAGTCTCGACGCCTTCCTGCAGGGTGCCGGCGGCCATGACACGCCGGTCAGCGATGACCTGCAACGTGCCTTGCACACGCTCAAGGGCAGCGCCGCCATGGCCGGGGTGATGCCGCTTGCCGAACTGGCCACGGCCTTCGACCGCCTGGTACGCGAATACAAGGGCCACCAGTTACCGCTGCAGATGGCTGAAGTCGAGTGGCTTGAGGCTGCCCGGGCGTTGTTCCAGCTGGGCCTGGCGCAACTGGACAGCACCCCGCTGGCCGCCATTGCCGGGGCCTCGGACCTGATCGAGCGGGTTGGCCAGGCAGTGGACGAGCGGCTGGCCAGCCTGCACGCCGACCCTCAGCAGCAGCGGCGCGGCAGGCATGACCCGCAGTGGGTGGCCAGTTTCCTCGCGCAAGCGATGGATACCCTGCTCAACGCCGAATCGTTGCTGTCGCGTTGGCAGCAGCAGCCCGGCCAACGCGATGCGCTGGACACCCTGCTGGATGAAATGACCACGCTGGGCCATGCCGCGCACCTGGCCGACCTTCGCCCAATGGATGACCTGTGCGAGGCCCTGCTCGACCTCTATGGTGCCGTGGAGGAGGGCAGCCTGGCTGCCGATGCAGGTTTCTTCGCCCTCGCCCAGGGTGCCCATGAAGCCCTGATGGACATGCTCGATGAAGTGGCGGCCGGCCAGGATGTAGCGCCGCGCCCGGAACTGGTCGAGCGCCTGCGTGCGCTGCTGGACCAGGCGCTGGCCCCGGATGCCACCGGCCTGGTGGGTATCGACGCGGTCACCCCGCTGCACCCGGACATGGACCTGACCGACGCCTTGGGCCTGGGCTTGCCACGCCCGTCACTGCCGCCGGAAGTGGCCGAGCCCCAGGTCGAGGAGGCCGAAAGCCCTGGCGAGGAGTTGTTGGAGGTATTCCTCGAAGAAAGCTCGGACATCGTCGAAAGCGCCGCTGCAGCCCTGGCCCGCTGGCAAGCCGACCCGCGCAACAGCGTCGAGGTGGACAACCTGATGCGCGACCTGCACACCCTCAAGGGCGTGGCGCGCATGGTCGAAATCACCCCAATCGGCGACTTTGCCCATGAGCTTGAGTTTCTCTACGAACTGCTGGCCGCTGGCCGCCTGCCACCCAGTGCACCGTTGTTCGCCTTGCTGCAGAACTGCCACGATCGCCTGGCCCAAATGCTCGACGCCGTGCGCCTGGGGCAGCCGCTGCACGCGGCCACGGCGCTGATCGACTACATACGCAATTTCAGCAGCGCGGCACTGACCGACAGTGCCGCAGGCCAGGGGCCGCAAGATGCCAGCGCTGCCGAAGTGCCGGCAGCGGCACCTGAGCGCGCCGCCGGCGACATGGTCAAGGTCGATGCCGAACTGCTCGACGACCTGGGCAACCTGGCAGGTGAGCACTCGATCATCCGTGGGCGCATCGAGCAGCAGGTCAACGATGCGCAGTTTGCCCTCAACGAAATGGAAACCACCCTTGAGCGCATGCGCGACCAGTTGTTGCGCCTGGATAGCGAGACCCAGGGGCGGATCTCCAGCCGCCAGCCGTTCGAGGGCGATGCCTACGACGATTTCGACCCCCTGGAGCTGGACCGCCATTCGCAATTGCAGCAGCTGTCGCGGGCACTGTTCGAGTCTGCCTCGGACCTGCTCGACCTGAAGGAAACCCTGGCCCAGCGCGCCCAGGAGGCGTACAGCCTGCTGCAGCAACAGGCGCGGGTGAACAGCCAGTTGCAGGAGGGCCTGACCGCCACCCTGATGGTGCCTTTCGAACGCCTTGTACCGCGTTTGCAACGGGTGGTGCGCCAGGTGGCCAGCGAGCTGGGCAAGCAAGTGGAGCTGGTGGTCGGCAACGCCGAGGGCGAACTGGACCGCAGCGTGCTCGAACGCATGGTGGCGCCGCTGGAGCACATGCTGCGCAACGCCGTGGACCATGGCCTGGAAAGCCGCGAAATGCGCCTGGCTGCGGGCAAGCCGGAGCTGGGTACCATCCACCTGAACTTGCTGCACGAAGGCGCGGATATCGTCATCGAAATGACCGACGACGGTGCCGGCGTGCCACTGGAGGCCGTACGGCGCAAGGCGATCAAACGCGGCTTGCTGGACCCGCAGGCGCACTTGAGCGACCACGAGATCCTGCAGTTCATCCTGCGCCCCGGCTTTTCCACCGCCGAGAAGATTACCCAGATCTCCGGGCGTGGCCTGGGCATGGACGTGGTGCACGAGGAGGTCAAGCAGCTGGGCGGTTCGATGAGCATCGAGTCGGCCCAGGGCAAAGGCGCGCGGTTCCTGATTCGCCTGCCGTTCACGGTGTCGATCAACCGCGCCTTGATGGTGCACCTGGGCGAGGAACAGTACGCCATCCCGCTCAATACCATCGAGGGCATCGTCCGCGTGCCGCCGGCCGAGCTGGCGGCGTGCTACCAACTGGACACGCCACGCTATGTGTATGCCGGCCACGAATACGAGTTGCGTTACCTGGGCGAGTTGCTGCAAGGCATGCCGCGCCCGAGCTTGCTGGGGCAAAGTGTGCCGCTGCCGGTGCTGCTGGTGCATTCCAAGGAGCAGTCGTTCGCGATCCAGGCCGATGCCTTGTCACCCAGCCGGGAGATCGTGGTGAAAAGCCTGGGGCCGCAATTTGCCGCCGTTGCCGGGCTTTCCGGGGCGACGTTGCTGGGCGATGGGCGGGTCGTGCTGATTCTCGACCTGCTGGGCCAGCTGCGTGGCCAGCAGCGCAGGTTGGCGCGCCTGCCCGGGGGCGGCAACCCGCGCCAGTTGCCCGGCCCGGTACCGCGCCGCGCCCTGCTGGTGATGGTGGTGGACGACTCGGTCACGGTGCGCAAGGTCACCAGCCGCCTGCTGGAACGCCACGGCATGAGCGTGCTCACGGCCAAGGACGGTGTCGATGCCATGGCGTTGCTGCAGGAGCACCGCCCCGATGTGCTGCTGCTGGACATCGAGATGCCGCGCATGGACGGCTTCGAAGTCGCTACGCGTATCCGCCGTGATGAGCGGCTCAAAGACCTGCCGATCATCATGATCACCTCGCGTACCGGGCAGAAGCACCGCGACCGGGCCATGGCGATTGGCGTGAACGAATACCTGGGCAAGCCGTACCAGGAGTCGTTGCTGTTGCAAAGTATCGCCCAGTGGAGCCAGACCCATGCTTGAACTGATTGCCGGCCAGCGCAGCAGCCTGACCGGGTTGTTGCTGCCCTTGGGTGACCGGACCCTGGTGCTACCGAACGTGGCGGTGGCCGAGTTGAGCGGCCAACGCAACCTGTTGTGCCAGCGCGGCGACCCGCCCTGGCACCTGGGCTGGATCGACTGGCGCCAGCAGCGCCTGCCGCTGATCGGTTTCGAGGCTGCCTGCGGTGGCGAAACACCGTGCGGGGAGCGGGCGCGGGTGGTGGTGCTCAATGCCTTGGGCGACACCGGCCTGCGCTACCTGGCATTGCTGCTGCAAGACATTCCGCGTTCCTGCAAGCTCGACAGCCAGCTCAACTATGTGGACGTGGCGCTGGGGCGGCTGGAGTTGGCCGCAGTGCAGGTGGGCGAGCAAGTGGCGCGGGTGCCGGACCTGGTTGCGCTGGAAAGGCTGGTGCGTGACGCGCAATTGCAATAGCAGCGCTCGAAGTTTCAAACTTGAAGTTGCGAGCTTGAGGGCGGTGTTCATTTCACCACGATCGGCTTGCAGCTTGCAGCTTGCAGCTTGAACCTAGCCGCTCCTAGAGAGGTCTGTGTTTGCATGTATTACGGTGAACGCTTCAATGCCTGGACGCACCTGGTCGGTGCCATCCTGGCCACCATCGGTGCCATCTGGCTGATCGTGGTTGCGGGTATGCAAGGTGACCCGTGGAAGATCGTCAGTTTCTCCATCTACGGCAGCACCTTGCTGTTGCTGTACAGCATCTCCACCCTCTACCACAGCACGCGCGGCCGGGCGAAGGTGATCATGCGCAAGCTCGATCACTTGTCGATCTACCTGCTGATTGCCGGCAGCTATACACCGTTTTGCCTGGTCAGCCTGCATGGCCCGTGGGGCTGGAGCCTGTTCGGCGTGGTCTGGGGGCTGGCAGTGATTGGCATGTTGCAGGAAATCAAGCCCCGCTCCGAAGCGCGGATCCTGTCGATCATCATCTACGCGGTGATGGGCTGGATCGTACTGGTGGCGGTCAACCCCCTGCTGCAAGCACTGGGCACCGCCGGCTTTGCCTGGCTCGCCGCCGGCGGAGTGTTCTATACCGTGGGCATCATCTTCTTCGCCCTCGACAGCCGCCTGCGCCACGCGCACGGTATCTGGCACCTGTTCGTGATCGCCGGCAGCCTTTTGCACTTTGTGGCGGTGTCGTTCTACGTGCGTTAGTTAAAAGTCGCCCCACAACTGCTGCGCTACCGACAGCGCCACTACCGGTGCGGTTTCGGTGCGCAGCACGCGCGGGCCGAGGCGTGCGGCCTGGAAGCCTGCGCTTTGCGCCTGTTCGACTTCAGCGTCGCCAAGGCCGCCTTCAGGGCCGATCAAGAAGGCCAGGGTGGCGGGCCTGGCATGGCTTGTGAGCGGCTCGGCCACCGGGTGCAGCACCAGCTTCAGCTCAGCCTGGGTGCTGCTCAGCCATTCGGCCAGGGTGATGGGTGGGTTGATGGCCGGCAAGGTGGAGCGGCCGCATTGTTCGCAGGCGCTGATTGCCACCTGGCGCCAGTGCGCCAGGCGCTTGTCGGCGCGCTCGTCTTTGAGGCGCACTTCGCAGCGCTCGCTGATGATAGGCGTGATGGCGTTGGCGCCCAGTTCGGTGGCTTTCTGGATCGCCCAGTCCATCCGCTCGCCGCGGGACAGGCCTTGGCCAAGGTGGATGTGCAAGGGCGAATCGGCCTGGCCGGCAAACGCCTGGTCGAGGCTGACGCGTACGGTTTTCTTGCCCACTTCAAGCAAATGGCCACGGTATTCCTGGCCGCTGCCATCAAACAGCTGCACGGCGTCGCCGGGGGCCATGCGCAAGACGCGGCCAATATAGTGGGCTTGGGCCTCGGGCAGGTCATGCTCGCCAAGGCTCAGGGGGGCATCGATGAAAAAGCGGGACAGTCTCATGTAGTGCTCGTTGGCAAAGGGAAACGCGCCCTGGGTAGGAGCGGCCTTGTGTCGCGAAAGGGCTGCACGATCAGCCCGGGTCGCGGAAGTCGGGGTGGAAGTTGGCCGGCACCGCCACGCTGATGCGCTCGCGGGTGGCAAGGTCGATGCCTTCGCTGGCGACCTCGGCAAGGAAGTCGATCTGCTCGGGGGTGATCACGTACGGCGGCAGGAAGTACACCACGCTGCCCAACGGGCGCAACAGCGCGCCGCGGCTCAAGGCGTGTTCGAACACCTTCAGGCCCCGCCGCTGTTGCCAGGGGTAAGCGACCTTGCCCGCTTTGTCCTGAACCATCTCGATGGCCAGCGCCATGCCGGTCTGGCGGATTTCGGCCACGTGGGCGTGGTCGGCCAGGTGGGCGGTGGCGCTGGCCATGCGTGCGGCCAGGGCCTTGTTGGCCTCGATCACGTTGTCCTCGGCAAAGATGTCCAGGGTCGCCAGCGCCGCTGCGCACGCCAGCGGGTTGCCGGTGTAGCTGTGCGAGTGCAGGAACGCCCGCAGGGTCGGGTAATCGTCATAGAAGGCCTGGTACACCTTGTCGGTGGTCAGGCAGGCCGCCAGTGGCAGGTAGCCCCCGGTAAGGGCTTTGGACAGGCACAGGAAGTCTGGGCGGATGCCGGCCTGCTCGCAGGCGAACATCGTGCCGGTACGGCCAAAGCCCACCGCGATTTCATCGTGAATCAGGTGCACGTCGTAGCGGTCGCAGGCCTCGCGCAACAGCTTGAGGTACACCGGGTGGTACATGCGCATGCCGCCGGCGCCCTGGATCAGCGGCTCCACGATCACCGCCGAAATGGTCTCGTGGTGCTCGGCCAGGGTCTGTTCCATGCTGGCAAACATGTTGCGCGAATGCTCTTCCCAGCCCATGCCCTCGGGGCGCAGGTAGCAGTCCGGGCTCGGCACCTTGAGGGTATCGAGCAGCAGCGCCTGGTACGTCTCGGTGAACAGCGGCACATCGCCGACCGACATCGCGGCGATGGTTTCGCCGTGGTAGCTGTTGGTCAGGGTGACGAAGCGTTTCTTGCCTGGCTTGCCGACGTTCTGCCAGTAGTGGAAGCTCATCTTCAACGCGACTTCGATGCACGATGAGCCGTTGTCGGCGTAGAACACCCGGTCAAGCCCGGCCGGGGTCATGGCCACCAGGCGCTCGGACAGCTCGATCACCGGCTGATGGCTGAAGCCGGCCAGGATCACGTGTTCCAGCTGGTCGACCTGGTCCTTGATGCGCTGGTTGATGCGCGGGTTGGCGTGGCCGAACACATTGACCCACCAGCTGCTCACCGCGTCCAGGTAACGCTTGCCTTCGAAGTCTTCGAGCCATACGCCTTCACCGCGCCTGATCGGGATCAGCGGCAGTTGCTCATGGTCTTTCATCTGGGTGCAGGGGTGCCACAGGACCTTGAGGTCACGTTGCATCCACTGATCATTGAGGCCCATCGGCACTTCTCCTGGCTTTGCGGCGTGGTTCGACCGCGTAAGCCTAAGCAATGCCGCAGGGTAGGACAACCGCCGGGCGGCAGCAGGTAAAATTGTCAGTTGGCAAGGGCACTTGATATCACTGCGCTGGCAGGGCCGGCACGGCTGACGTATTCTTAACGCATCTCGCTCGGGGCATTTCTGCCCCTCCTCGTTCCTGTAACCTCTGACTCGGAGTTCGCCGACATGGCTGCTGCTTGGGTGCGCCTGTGCGCGTTGGTATTGATTGGTGTGTCCAGCGGCGCTGCGCTGGCGAAGGACAAGACACCCACGGCGATCGTCGTCGGCGGTGGCCTGGCGGGCCTTACGGCAGCCTATGAGCTGCAGAACAAAGGCTGGCAGGTGACCCTGCTGGAGGCCAAGGCCAGCATGGGCGGGCGCTCTGGCCTGGCCACCAGCGAGTGGATCGGCAACGCCAAGGCGCAACCTGTGCTCAATGAGTACCTCGAGCGCTTCAAGCTCACGACCCTGCCGGCGCCAGAGTTCGTGCGCACCCCGGGTTACCTGATCGACGGTGAGTACTTCAGCGCAACCGACCTGGCCACCAAGCAGCCGGCCACCGCCGAGGCACTCAAGCGTTACGAGAAAACCCTCGATGACCTGGCCCGCTCGATCGACGACCCGCTCAATCCGCAGGCCACCAGCACGCTGTTTGCCCTTGACCAGATCAACGTCGCCAGCTGGCTGGACAAGCTGCAACTGCCGGCCACCGCCCGGCAACTGATCAACCAGCAAATCCGCACCCGTTACGACGAACCGTCGCGCCTGTCGCTGCTGTACTTCGCCCAGCAGAACCGTGTTTACCGCAACGTCAGTGACCGTGACCTGCGGGCTGCGCGCCTGCCTGGCGGCAGCCCGGTGCTGGCCCAGGCCTTCGTCAAGCAGTTGAAGACCATCAAGACCAGCTCGCCGGTCACCGCCATCGTTCAGGATAAGGACAGCGTCACCGTCAAGGTCGGCAGTGTCGGTTACCAGGCCGATTACCTGGTCATGGCCGTGCCATTGCGCGCCCTGGCCAAGATCCAGATCACCCCGGGGCTGGACAGCCAGCACCTGGCGGCGCTCAAGGGCACCAACTATGGCTGGCGCGACCAGCTGATGCTCAAGTTCAAGAAGCCGGTCTGGGAAAGCCGCGCGCGCATGTCGGGCGAGGTGTTCAGCAACGCCGGTCTCGGCATGCTGTGGATCGAGCCGGCGCTGAAGGGCGGGGCGAACGTGGTGATCAACCTGTCCGGCGACAACGCCCGCCTGCTGCAGGCTTTCGGCGACAAGCAGATGGTCGACCAGGTGTTGATCCGTCTGCATGCCTTCTACCCGCAGGCGCGCGGTGCGTTCACCGGTTACGAGGTGAAGCGGTATAGCGTCGATGCCGGTACCGGCGGTGCCTACCTGGCCTACGGGCCGGGTCAGATCAGCAAGTTCTGGCGCCTGTGGGAGCGCCCGGTGCAGCGCATCACCTTTGCCGGTGAGCACACCGATGCCTTGTACCCGGGCACCCTGGAAGGCGCCCTGCGCAGCGGCCAACGTGCCGCCAGCCAGGCCCAGGACCTGCTGGCCGGCAAGTCGTTCGACCCGGTCAAGGCCGCGCCGGTGGCGGCCGCCGCCGCCGGTGCCGGGGCAGCTGCCGCGAGCAAAGGCGGGTTCTTCTCCAACCTGTTCGGGGGTTCGTCCGACAAGGCGGGCAAGGCTGAGCAGGCACCTGCCAAGGCTGAGTCCAAGGCAGGCGATGAGGCCAAGCAAGACAAGCCAGGCTTCTTCAAGCGCCTGTTCGGTGGCGCTGACGCGCCAGAGGCCAAGGCCCAGCCGGTAGCCAAGGCTGACGAAGCGGCGCCGGTCGTTGCCCCTGCGCCAGCGCCCCAGGCAGCACCTGCACCAGCACCGGCACCGGCACCGGCAGTGAAGGCGGCGCCAGCCAAGCCTGCTGCGGCCAAGGCCGCCCCTGCCAAGCATGCGCCAGCGCACAAGCCAGCGACCAAGCCAGCGACCAAGCCTGCCGAGAGCAAAAAGGCCAACGCCAAGTCGGAGCCGGCCAAGAAACCTGTCGCCAACCCGCAGGCCAAGGCGGGTTGACAGGTCGCAGTGCCAGCCTCTAGGTGGGTAACCCTGCTCCTGCAACGGACACTGTGGTCCTTGGCGGGAGCGGGCGCCCTGGTAGAGGCCGGCCCTGGCTGCCCCATTCACAGCCGTTGGCGTTAATGTTTCCTTAATGGGAAGCGATCAGAATTTCTATCGGATTTATCGATAATCCGAAGCAATTTTTTCCGCTTTTATTCGATACGTTACGCGTTAGTCTGTGCACAGCTTTCACGGGGAAACACGTCAACATGCAACTGCGCAATTCACCTTCCCGCTACGGCGTGGTCAGCATCGTCCTGCACTGGGGCGTGGCACTGGCAGTCTTCGGCCTGTTCGGCCTGGGCCTGTGGATGGTCGGCCTCGACTACTACAGCCCGTGGCGCAAAGCCGGCCCGGACCTGCACAAGAGCATCGGCCTGGTGCTGCTGGCGGTAATGCTGCTGCGTGTACTCTGGCGTTTCATCAGCCCGCCACCGCCGGCACCGGCCAACCATGGCAGCTTCACCCGCCTGGCGGCCAAACTGGGCCATCTGGCGCTGTATCTCGGGTTGTTTGCCGTGATGGGCGCCGGCTACCTGATTTCCACTGCCGACGGCGTTGGCATTCCGGTATTCGGCCTGTTCGAAGTGCCGGCGTTGATCAGTGACCTGCCGGACCAGGCAGACGTGGCAGGGGTAATCCACCTGTGGCTGGCCTGGGGCTTGGTGATTTTTGCCGTGCTGCATGGCCTGGCTGCACTCAAGCACCATTTCATCGACCGTGACGCGACCCTGACCCGCATGCTGGGCCGCAAAGCTTGACCCTCAACCTCAATTGCATAGGAAGGAACAGGATGTTGAAAAAGACTTTTGCCGCTCTGGCGCTGGGTACCGCTCTGCTCTCTGCTGGCCAGGCAATGGCTGCCGAGTACAAGATCGACAAGGAAGGCCAGCACGCGTTCGTTGACTGGAAAATCAGCCACCTGGGCTACAGCTTCATCCACGGTACGTTCAAGGACTTCGACGGCAACTTCACTTGGGACAGCGCCAAGCCTGAAGCCAGCAAGATCAGCGTCGACCTGAAAACCGCCAGCCTGTGGTCGAACCACGCCGAACGTGACAAGCACATTGCCAGCGCTGACTTCCTGGACGTGAAAAAATACCCGGACGCCAAGTTCGTCTCCACCAGCGTGAAGTCGACTGGCGACAAGACCGCTGACGTGACTGGCGACCTGACCATGCACGGCGTGACCAAGCCGGTCACCTTCAAGGCAACCTTCAACGGTGAAGGCAAAGACCCATGGGGCGGGGAGCGTGCAGGCTTCAACGCGACCACCACGCTGAACCTGAACGACTTCGGCATCAAGGGCCCAGGCCCGGCTTCGCAAACCCTGGACCTGGATATCAGTGTCGAAGGCGTGAAGCAGAAGTAAGTATTGCGTTGCCCCTGAAAAACGCCGCCCATCGGGTAATGGCTGTCAGTTAAGTGTTATTGGGGCTGCTTTGCAGCCCTTCGCGGGCACGCCCGCTCCCACACGTTTTGCGCTGAACTCAAGAAATGCGCGATCCCCTGTGGGAGCGGGCGTGCCCGCGAAGGGGCGCAAAGCGGCCCCAACTTACTTAACAGACTGGCATTAGCCCATCGGGCGGCGTCTTTTTTTGCTACCTGGGCTTAGCCCTTGCGGGTCAGCAGCGCCGGGCGCTCACCGCGGGGGCGGCTTGGCAAGTCATCCAGCTGCTCAGGCGTAGGGAAACGGTCGAGCTTGGATTCCTTGCGGATGATCACCGGCTGTTTTTCCGCCTGGCGCGGGTTGCGCACGGCTGGCTCCTGCCGGGCAGCATCGTCACGGGCCGGGCGACCACGGCCAGCGCCGCCATCACGACGGGCACCGCCTCGGTTGTTGGCGCGCGGCGGGCGTTTTTCGCCGCTGCTACCGCCGCTGCGCTGCTGGCCGCCGCTACGGGCTTGGCCCTGACCACCAGTGTTGCTGCGCTGACCATTGCCTTGGCCCTGGCCCTGACCGCCACCCGGGCGACGATTGCGGCCCTGGCTCTTGCCCTCGTAGGGGCTGACGTAGTCAGCGCGGTTTCCGAAGTTGTCGATCTCGTCGTCCAGGAACTCTTCCGGGTCACGGTCGGCCGGAACCTTCGGCACGCTGGGGCTGCTGCTGGCTTGTTGCTGCTGGCGCGGCTTCTTGTCACGCGGCTTGCGCGGCTGCTGTTGCCTGTCGCCGCTCTTTTCCTTGTCGGCGGGCTTTTCAGCTGTTTGCTGCTTGGCCTTGCCTTTGTCCTTGCCCTTGTCCTTGCGGCCGCCGTTGGCGTCTTTGCCACCTTCGCCGCGGGCCTGCTGGTTACGGCCACCGCGGCCGTTGTTCTGCGGGCGCTCGCGTACTTCGGGTTTTTCGGCTTCTACCTGGCTGGCGTCGAAGCCCATCAGGTCGCCATCGGGAATGCGCTGGCGAGTGACGCGCTCGATGCTCTTGAGTAGTTTTTCTTCATCCGGGGCGACCATGGAAATGGCCTCGCCCGAACGGCCGGCGCGGCCAGTACGGCCAATGCGGTGCACGTAGTCTTCCTCGACGTTCGGCAGCTCGAAGTTGACCACGTGTGGCAGTTGGTCGATGTCCAGGCCGCGGGCGGCGATGTCGGTGGCGACCAGTACCCGGACGCTGTTGGCCTTGAAGTCGGCCAGCGCCTTGGTACGAGCGTTCTGGCTCTTGTTGCCATGGATGGCGGCGGCGGTCAGGCCGTGCTTTTCCAGGTACTCGGCCAGGCGGTTGGCACCGTGCTTGGTTCGGGTGAACACCAGCACCTGTTCCCACGCACCGAGGGTGATCAGGTGCGCCAGCAGGGCACGCTTGTGGCTGGCCGGCAGGCGATACACGCGTTGCTCGATACGCTCCACGGTGGTGTTCGGCGGGGTGACTTCGATGCGCTCCGGGTTGTGCAGGAGCTTGTCGGCGAGGTCGGTGATGTCTTTGGAGAAGGTGGCCGAGAACAGCAGGTTCTGGCGCTTGGCCGGCAAGCGGGCAAGTACCTTCTTCACGTCGTGGATAAAGCCCATGTCGAGCATGCGGTCGGCTTCGTCCAGGACGAGTATTTCAACGTGGGCCAGGTCTACCTTGCCTTGGCCGGCCAGGTCGAGCAGGCGGCCAGGGCAGGCGACCAGTACGTCGACACCCTTGGCGATGGCCTGGATCTGAGGGTTCATGCCTACGCCGCCGAAGATGCAGGCGCTGACCAGGGGCAAGTCGCGGGCATACACCTTGAAGCTGTCATGCACCTGGGCGGCCAGTTCGCGGGTCGGGGTCAGTACCAGCACGCGGGGTTGGCGCGGGCCATGGCGCTGCGACTTGTCGGGGTGGCCGGCCGGGAACAGGCGCTCGAGAATCGGCAGGGCAAAGCCGCCGGTCTTACCAGTACCAGTCTGGGCGGCAACCATCAGGTCGCGGCCTTGCAACACGGCGGGAATGGCCCGCTGTTGCACGGGGGTCGGCTGGGTATAGCCCGCAGCTTCGATAGCGCGGACAAGAGCCTCGGAGAGACCGAGGGAAGCAAAGGACATGGGCGATCCTGTTCTCGTTTGGGCTGGGCCCGTATGGGATGTTCTGCCTGGCGCGACGGGCATCGTCGGGATGCGATCGCGTCCGGTCCAGCTGGGCTTTCACTGCACATCCGGGAAACGGAGGGTGGACGCGAAGGTGCGCCAGTGCCGATCGGGATGCCTGTTGCGAGGCCGAGCGTCCGGGCGTGAGCCGGGCGGGAAGGCCCGAGTATAACAGAGCTATCGCGCTGTGCTGCTTTCCTGCTGCTCAACGGCGTTGAGAATGTTTTTGGTGTCGCCTGTGTAGCGGTTGCTGATCGCCGTATAGGCCGCTTCCTGCTTGAAACGCCGCAGTTCTTCGGCAAACGCCTCGGCCAGTGCCTCGCGGCCCGGCTTGCGCACCAGGGCCAGGTACTGGTGCTGGCGCCTGACCACCAGTGGCAGCGCCTCGACCTGCCGTTGCAGGCCCAGCTGCTGCGCCAGGTAATGGCCAGCCTTGCGGTCGGTGATCGCCAGGTCGACACGGCCCAGCATCAGCTTGCCGAAATTGGCTTCGTGGGTGGGCGCGGCTTCGCGCTTGAAGTAGGTGGCCCCGCTGAAGGCTGCGCCATAGGTGTAGCCGGGCGAGGTGCCGACGGTAAGCCCGGCCAGGTCTTCCAGCTGGTTGACCACGTGGCGGCGCACACTGGCCTGGAACAGGATGAACTCGACCTCCGACATGGGCTCTGGCGCGTAGACCAGGTAGGGCTGACGCGACTCGGTCTGGAAGATATCGACAATACCGTCGGCCAGGCCTTGTTCGACCATTGCCAGGCAACGCTTCCACGGCAGGAACTGCCATTCCACCTCGACCCCGAGGCGGGCGAACACCAGGTTGGTCACTTCGTAGTCGATGCCGCGTGGATGGCCGTCCTGCTGGTACACGTAGGGCGCCCAGTCGTCGGAGACCAGGCGCAAGCGTTCGCCCAGGGCCAACGGGCTCAGGCAAACGAGCAGCAGGATCCAGAACAGCCGGGCGATGTTGGGCATGCCGGGAGATTACGCGCTCGGCCGGTGCAAGGCCAGAGGGCAGGGCACCGGGCCATTCAAGCGTGGGAAGACCTGAGCAGGTGATGCTCGATGTCCTTGCGTCGTTCCCCCAGCGACAAGCGCAGCCCGGGGTGGCGCAAGCACTGGCGCAGGCGCTCGGGGTCGGTGGGGCCGTGGCGGGCATTGAGGTTTTCCAGGGCCTTGTCCCACCAGGCCGACGCGCAGGCGCGGTCGAACTCGTTGGCGTAGGGGTAGCAGCCGTACAGCAACTCACGGGCAAACTGACGTTCCTGGGGCGGAAGGGTCAGGCTCAATGCCTTGTAGCCCAGGCGGTGCAAGGCCGGTGGCCGGGGCAGCTGGTCGTTGACCAGGGCGACGTCGGCCAGCGCTGCCGGGCTGAGTGGATGTTGCCCATGTTTGGCCAGCCAGGCCTGGATCTTGGCGCGGAACTGCGCCTTGCGGCTCCAGTAATGGTGAATGACGTCGGAGCATGCCGCCAGCTGCAGGTGACCATGGGCCGCGACTGCCAGGCAGAATTCTTCCAGGGTGTAGGCCTCGCGGGCCAGCGGGTAGAGGGTGTCCATCAGGTCGATGGAGCGGTCCAGGGTGCCCGCATCGGCGGCCGTGAGGCCGATCACCCCGGAGTTGACCAGGGGCATCTGGCAGTCGGCCAGGCCGCGGGACTGCAGAGGGGCCCGCAGGTTTTTATACAGCAGGCACTTCGGGTTCGCCCCATAGTGCGGGCCGATGGTGTTGCACAGCAGCTTGCCGGGCGCGACCCGGTCGAACAGTTGCAGTGGTGACTTGCGGAAAAAGGTATCGGTGTCGATCAGTACGGCCAGCGGGTGCTGGCGCAGTACCTGGCGCAACAGCACATGCTTGCTGCGGAAGTGGTAGCCGTGCGGGGCGTTCCAGGCTTGGCGCGTGGCCTCGTCCAGTACATGAGTGGTGACCGGTAGCCCGGCATAGGGTTGCGGGTTGTCGGTGTAGACCTGGATGTCCATGACGCTGCTGGCGGTACTGCCGAGCTGGGCAAGGGCGCTGATGATGCTGAAACAGGCTTCCTGATGATAGGTCGCGGGGCCAAAAGCCAGGTAGACGAGCTGTGGGCGAGATGGCTGGGGATGCTGCATGGCAGGCGAGACCTGTGTAACCCAAAAAAGAACAAGGCCTTAGTCTATGACCAAAGCCTTAATCATTTCTTAAGCAGACATTGCCAAAAAGTTTCAGCGCGGCAGCTTGAGGTTGTTCCACAGCGCCAGGCTCGCCTCGGCCTGGTTCAAGGTGTAGAAGTGCAGGCCCGGTGCGCCGCCTTGCAGCAGTTGTTCGCACATGCGGGTGATGACTTCTTCGCCGAAGGCCTGGATGCTTGCGGTGTCATCACCGTAGGCTTCCAGCTGCTTGCGGATCCAGCGTGGAATCTCGGCGCCACAGGCATCCGAGAAGCGTGCCAGTTTGCTGTAGTTGGTGATTGGCATGATGCCCGGCACCACCGGGATATCCACGCCCAGCTTCTGCGCGCGCTCGACAAAGTAGAAGTAGCTGTCGGCGTTGAAGAAGTACTGGGTGATGGCGCTGTCGGCACCGGCCTTGACCTTGTGTACGAAGTTGCCCAGGTCGGCCTCGAAGTTGCGCGCCTGTGGGTGCATTTCGGGGTAGGCAGCCACTTCCAGGTGGAAGTGATCGCCGGTTTCCGTGCGGATGAACTCGACCAGGTCGCTGGCGTAGCGCAGTTCGCCGGAGGCCATGCCCATGCCCGACGGCAGGTCGCCGCGCAAGGCCACGATGCGCTTGATGCCGGCGGCCTTGTACTCGGCCAGCAGGGCGCGCAGTTCAGCCTTGGTGTCGCCCACGCACGACAGGTGCGGGGCGGCCGGTACCTGTACTTCGCTTTCCAGCTGCAGCACGGTGTTCAGCGTACGGTCGCGGGTCGAACCACCGGCACCATAGGTGCAGGAGAAGAAGTCCGGGTTGCAGGCAGCCAGCTGGCGGGCTACACCCATCAGCTTTTCGTGACCGGCATCGGTCTTGGTCGGGAAGAACTCGAAACTGTAGCGGCGTTCTTGTGACATCAGGCGTTCCTCTGGCAGCAAGCGGCAAGCTGCAAGCTGCAAGCGGCAAGCTTCAAGCTGCAAGTAAAAGCCAGATCGGTGATGGCCGGTCTGGCTGGTCATCGTTCAAGGTTTTAAAAGGCTGGAGCTACAAGCAGCAGCAACACGGTCTGCTTCTGCTTGCAACTTGCAACTTGCAACTTGCTGCTCGCTGCTCGCTGCTCGCTGCTAGCAGCTCCAACCCTGCCGCTTAGTAGCGGTAAGCGTGCGGCTTGAACGGGCCTTCGACGGTAACGCCGATGTAGTCGGCTTGCTGTTTGGTCAGCTGGGTGACCACGCCGCCGAAGCCGCGGACCATTTCCAGGGCCACTTCTTCGTCGAGCTTTTTCGGCAGCACTTCCACGGTCAGGCGCTCGGCCTTCTTCTCGGGCGACAGGTCGGCGAACTTCTGCTCGAACAGGAAGATCTGGGCCAGGACCTGGTTGGCGAACGAACCGTCCATGATGCGGCTTGGGTGGCCGGTGGCGTTGCCCAGGTTTACCAGGCGGCCTTCGGCCAGCAGGATCAGGTAGTCGTCGTTCTGCGGGTCGAAGCTGCCGGCACCGGTGCGGTGGATCTTGTGCACCTGCGGCTTGACCTCTTCCCAGGCCCAGTTCTTGCGCATGAAGGCCGTGTCGATCTCGTTGTCGAAGTGGCCGATGTTGCACACCACGGCACGCTTCTTCAGGGCCTTGAGCATGTTGGCATCGCAGACATTCACGTTGCCGGTGGTGGTCACGATCAGGTCGATCTTGCCCAGCAGGGCTTTATCGATGCTGGCTTCGCTGCCGTCGTTGATACCGTCGATGAACGGCGATACCACCTCGAAGCCGTCCATGCAGGCCTGCATGGCGCAGATCGGGTCGACTTCGGTGACCTTGACGATCATGCCTTCCTGGCGCAGCGACTGCGCCGAACCCTTGCCCACGTCGCCGTAGCCGATTACCAGCGCCTGCTTGCCCGACAGCAGGTGGTCGGTACCACGCTTGATGGCGTCGTTCAGGCTGTGACGGCAGCCATACTTGTTGTCGTTCTTGCTCTTGGTGACCGAGTCGTTGACGTTGATTGCCGGGACTTTCAGCTCGCCCTTGGCCAGCATGTCCAGCAGGCGGTGCACGCCAGTGGTGGTTTCTTCGGTCACGCCGTGCACGCGGTCCAGTACCTGCGGGTACTTCTTGTGCAGCAGTTCGGTCAGGTCGCCACCGTCGTCGAGGATCATGTTGGCGTCCCATGGCTGGCCATCCTTGAGGATGGTCTGCTCCAGGCACCACTCGTACTCTTCTTCGGTTTCACCTTTCCAGGCGAACACCGGGATACCGGCAGCGGCGATGGAGGCGGCGGCCTGGTCCTGGGTGGAGAAGATGTTGCAGGACGACCAGCGCACTTCGGCACCCAGGGCTACCAGGGTTTCGATCAGCACGGCGGTCTGGATGGTCATGTGGATGCAGCCCAGGATCTTCGCGCCCTTGAGCGGTTGCTCGGCCAGGTACTTGCGACGCAGGCCCATCAGCGCAGGCATTTCCGATTCGGCGATGATGGTTTCGCGACGGCCCCAGGCGGCCAGGGAGATGTCGGCGACTTTGAAATCGGTAAAACCAGCAGGCATGTTTGCAGCGCTCATGAGAGCCTCCATTCGTAGTGTGCGAATGGGCGCCGTTGTGCGTTAAGCGCCCGCGAGAGCGAGCAACGCCCCATCCGAGCCTGACAGGCCTAGCCTGCTGCAGCGCCCCTCGGACAGGTGGCGGGCATGGCACCGCTGTGGGCAACCATGTGAAGCGGCGCAGATTATAGCCGTGCCTGCCGGCTTGCCCAAGGTTTTCTGTCGATTAATCGCGACGATAGTCGATGTGCAATGGAGCGATCGCAGTTGCTCTGCCATCATGGGCGCACGTTAGCCAAGCAGGTCAGGAGTACTGATGAACTTTCACACCCGCAAGTGGGTTAAACCCGAAGACCTCAACCCCAATGGCACCCTGTTCGGTGGCAGCCTGTTGCGCTGGATCGACGAAGAGGCGGCGATCTACGCCATCGTGCAGCTGGGCAACCAGCGCGTGGTGACCAAGTACATGTCGGAAATCAATTTCGTCAGTGCCTCGCGCCAGGGCGACATCATCGAGCTGGGCATCACCGCGACGGAGTTCGGCCGCACCTCGATCACCCTCAAATGCGAGGTACGCAACAAGATCACCCGCAAGAGCATCCTGACCGTGGACAAGATGGTCTTCGTCAACCTGGGTGAAGACGGCTTGCCGGCGGCCCATGGGCGAACCGCGATCAAGTATGTGCAGGACCAGTTCCCGGATTCTGCCGTCGAGTGATCGTACGGGGCCGCAGAGCGGCCCCGGCATTCTCAAGGCTGGGCGCTGACCTTGCGTACCACCCGGCCGATGCTCAAGCCCTGCACCAGGATCGACGACAGCACCACGATGTAGGTAATCGACAGCAGCAGGTCGCGCTCATCGCCCAAGGGCAGCGACAGCGCCAGGGCCACCGAGACCCCGCCACGCAAGCCCCCCCAGGTCAGTACCCGCACCGTGCCTTTGGGCACCGGCCGCCAGCGCCGCAACAGCACGATGGCCGGTGCCACGGTCAGCAACCGCGAAAGCAGCACCGCCAGCGCCAGCACGCCGCCAGCGGCCAGGTGCATCCAGTTGAACGGCAGCAGCAACAGCTCCAGGCCGATCAGGGCGAACAGCAGCGCATTGAGCATGTCATCGATCAGCTCCCAGAAACCGTCCATGTAGCGGCGGGTCATGTCGTTCATGGCCAGGTTGCGCCCCAGGTTGCCGATGATCAGGCCCGCCACCACCATGGCGATCGGCGCCGACACGTGCAGCTCGTAGCACATCGCCGAGCCGCCGATCACCAGTGCCAGGGTCAGCATGACCTCGACCTGGTACTGCTCCACACTCTTGATCATGCGGTAGGTGGCGTAGCCGATCAGGCCGCCGAAGAGCACGCCGCCAATGGCCTCGCGGGCGAACAGCACCGCCGTGTCGCTGATGCTTGGGGTTTCGCCCAGCTGGATGATGCCCAGCAACACGGTGAACACCACCACGGCGGTACCGTCGTTGAACAACGACTCGCCGACGATGGTGGTCTTCAAGGGTTTTGGCGCATTGGCCGTACGCAGCGCGCCGAGCACGGCAATCGGGTCGGTCGGTGAAATCAGTGCACCGAACAGCAGGCAGTAGATCAGCGGAACCTGCCAGCCGAACATGGCAAACACCCAATGCGACAGGTAGCCGATGACCACGGTGGCAATCAGCACGCCCACGGTCGCCAGTAGCCCAATCGGCCAGCGGTAGCTGCGCAGGTCGGTGAGGTTGACGTGCAGGGCGCCGGCAAACAGCAGAAATGCCAGCATCCAGTGCATCAGCAGGTCATTGAAATCGATCTGGTTCATCAGGCCTTCGACGCGCTCTTCCAGGCCAGGGAAGCCGATCAGGCTCAGGCCTTGCAGCATCAGGGAAAACAGCAGCGCCGTGACCATCACGCCGATGGCGGGCGGCAGGCCGATGAAACGGTAGTTCACATAGGTGAGGAGGGTGGTCAGGCAGATAAACGCGGCAACTAATTCAAGCATCCCGAATCCTGTAACAGTGGCTTCCAAGTCGTAACCCGAATGGCTCGGGCAGTTCTTTGATGACCTGGCGAGGGGGTCGGGACACAGCCTTTGACCGAATTCGTTGCGAACGTTCCCATTCTGGGGCCGGCGATTGGCCGCACAATGGCCCGCGAACGCTCTATATTCACAGCCACGAAAGCCATAAGGAAAACAAGACGTGCTGGCAACATCCTTGGTGCTGGTCGCTGCGCTGCTGCACGCGACCTGGAACACCCTGATCAAATTCAGCGGCGAGCGGCTGCTGGTCATTGCCAGCATGGACACCGTGGCCTTGGCCTTCGCCGTGCTGGCGCTGCCGTTCGTGCAACTGCCACCGGCCAGTATCTGGCCGTGGCTGCTGGCTTCGGCGCTGGCCGAGCAGCTGTACCGCTACCTGCTGATCCAGGCCTACCGGGTGGGTGACCTGGGCCTGGTCTACCCTCTGATGCGCGGGTTGTCGCCGCTGGTGGTGCTGGGCTTGACGCTTGCGTTTGCCGGGGAGTCGCTGAGCCAGCAGCAGATCATCGGGATCCTGCTGATTCCGTGCGGCATGGCCTGCCTACTGTGGCAGGGCGGCGGCGGTGACCGGCTGCCCTGGGCGATGCTACCGGTGGTGGCCCTGATCGGCCTGTGCATCGGGTGCTACACCTGGTTCGACGGGCAGGCCGTGCGCCTGTGGGGCAAGCCGTGGGATTACCTGGTGTGGCTGACCCTGCTCAGTGCCTGGCCATTCCCGCTACTGGCCAGTGTGGCGCGGCGTGCGCCCTTCGTAGCGTTCTGGCGCAGCCAGTGGCGCCTGGGGCTGGCGGTAGGGTTCTGTGTGCTGTTCAGCTACGCGCTGGTGCTGTGGGCCATGCACCTGGGCTCTGTGGCCGAGGCCGCGGCATTGCGGGAATTGAGCGTGGTGCTGGTGGTGTTACTGGGTATGCGCTACCTCAAAGAACCTTTTGGCGGCCCAAGACTCCTAGCTTGCGGGCTGGTGCTGGCCGGCATGCTGGTAATGAAGCTCTGACCTGAAGACTGAACAAGGAGTCCTGCCTATGACCGTCGCTTTGTGGTGCATCCTGATCGCGCTGTTCCTGCCGCCGCTGTGTGCCTTGATCGCCAAGGTCAGCAGTGGCCGCTTTGGCATGCGGGACAACCATGACCCGCGTGCCTTCCTCGATACGCTGTCCGGGCTGCCACGCCGCGCGCATGCTGCGCAGCAGAACAGCTACGAGGCATTTCCGGCGTTCGCCGCAGCCGTGCTGGTGGCAGACATTGTCGGCAATGCCGAGCAGGTGACCCAGGATGTGCTGGGGGTGATGTACATCACCAGCCGGCTGCTCTACATCATTTGCTACCTGGCCGACTGGGCTGCCTTGCGCTCGCTGGTATGGCTGGCCGGGCTGGCGATCATCGTGGCGTTCTTCGTGGTTTCCATCTGAAGGTCTGCGTGGGCCCTGTGGCGCGCCTGAAGCCGCCCTCGCAGGGCCCGTGCAACGTCAAGGAACCTTGGGCACCTCTGGCAGCGGCTGGCCCTTGGGCCAGAGCATCCAGATCTGCCCTTGCTGCTTCATGTTCCCCGCCAACTCGCCGGCCTCGGGCCCGGTACCCCAGAACAGGTCGGCACGCACTTCGCCAGCAATGGCGCCGCCCGTGTCCTGGGCGCCAACCGGGCGCACCACCGGCGAGCCGTCGGGGCGCGTGGTGGACAACCACAACAGGCTACCCAGAGGGATCACCTTGCGGTCGATGGCCACGCTGTAGCCTGCGGTCAGCGGTACGTTCAGCGAACCGCGCGGGCCCTCGTTGCTGTCCGGGCGGGTGCTGAAGAACACGTAGCTTGGGTTGCTGGCAAGCAACTCCGCGACGCGCTGGGGGTTCGCCTGGGCCCAGGCATGGATGGCGCCCATGCTCACCTCGTCCTTTTTCAACTGGCCCTGCTCGACCAGCCAGCGACCGATCGGCCGGTAGGGGTGGCCGTTCTGATCGGCATAGCCCAGGCGCAACTGGCGGCCATCTTCCAGCTGGATCCGGCCTGAGCCCTGGATCTGCAGGAACTGCAGGTCCATCGGGTCGCTCAGCCAGGCCAGCACGGGCGCTTTCACGCCGTCACGGTTGATCACCTCGGCGGTGTCGTAAGGCTTGAGCACCCGACCCTCGAGGCGGCCACGCAAGCGCTTGCCCTTGAGTTCGGGGTACGCGCTGGCCAGGTCGACGACGATCATGTCCTCGGGCACGCCGTAAACTGCCACATGGTTGGTTTTCGATGGGCTCAGGCTGCCGGGGTAGACCGGTTCGTAGTAGCCGGTGATCAGGCCGTTGGCGTTGTTCTCGGCCGAGCGCAGGCCGTAGACCTCCAGGTTCTGCTCCAGGAAGGTGCGCACCTGCGCGGCACTGGCCTGGGCGCTACCCGCCGCTTCGCAGGTCGCGGCCCACACCGGGTCGCGCTTGAGTTTTTCGCAACCGCTGCGCCAGGCGTAGAACCCGGCCAGCAAGTCGTCGTCACTGACTGCGGGCAGGTCTTTCCAGGTGGCGGGGGCGTAGGTGGCTACCGCATGCGGCTCGGGCTTGGCGCTCTCGCCGCCATTGCAGCCAGCCAGCAGGGCCAGTACCGGGAATGTCCAGGCCAGGTGGCGCAGGGCAGATTTCATGTGTGCATTCCTGTGGTGGGCGAACATGAAGATTCGCCCCTGTTTTTTATGTGGCTATTGGTGTTTGGCTGCGGGGCAGCGATACTGGCCGCCCCTTTTCGCAGGCCGAAGTGAGCGTCATGTTGAAGCGATTGACCGTTGTAGTGCTGGCAGCAGTGGCCCTGGGTGCAGCCTTGAGTGGTTGCGAGCGGGTTGACCCCAACTCGCCGCTGGGCAAGCGCAAGGTCATCTTCAAGGACATGCTCAAGACCAGCGAAGACCTGGGCGGCATGTTGCGTGGCCGGTTGCCGTTCGACGGGGTGAAGTTTGCCGGCGGTGCACTGCAACTGGACAACCTCTCGCACCAGCCGTGGCAGCACTTCCCGCAGGTACGCGATGGCGGTGACAGCAGTGCCCGTGCCGAAGTGTGGGAGCGCCAGGCGCGCTTCCATGAGCTGGCCCGGCAGCTGGAAGGCGTGACCGGCGAACTGGTCGATGTGACCCGCACGCAGCCGCTGGACCCTGCGCAACTGAAAGCGCCGATGGACAAGGTCGAGGCGGCCTGCAAGGCCTGCCATAGCGAGTTCCGCAATCATTGATGGCTGTGCTGTTTGCACAAACCTGAGGCTTGCACATGCTTCTGTGGGCGCGGCACAAGGCCGCTCCCACAAAGACCGCACTTGCAAGTCAGATACCTCAGCGGTCGAGATCGTCTACTGCTTCCTGCAGCTCTTTGCGCGACTCGGCGAGTTTGTCCTTGCGCTTGTTGATCTTCTCGGCGTCGCCCTTTTTCTCGGCCTTCTTCAGGTCTTTTTCGCGCTGCGCCACTTCATGACGGGCGTCGAGCACCTTTTGCTCGCGTTCCTTGCGCAGGCTGGCGTCGGTGCAGTTGTCGACTCCGCGCAGCGCTGCTTCCAGGCCTGCGACCTGGTCGCTGTTGCCGTGGTCACGGGCAATCTTCAGCTGGTTCTCGATGGCGCTGCGCTTGGCGGCGCAGCCAGTCAGGCCGGCATCCGGCTGGGCGGCCTGGGCGGTGCCTGCGGCCGCCGCAAAGGTCGCGAGCAGGAAAAGGGTGGAAATACGTTTCATGGAAAGCCTCCTGGACGGGGCGGGGCAGCAAAAAATTAGGGTGAAATCCTGCCTTGGTTTTGTCCTTTTAGAAACCCTTGCCGGGTATTTCCGCTTGAATCTCAGGAATTTCCTACAGGCTAATTGGTAAAAAATCATTGCTTAAGGCGCTCAAAGCCTTCGATACCGTGCTCGCCCAGCTGCGTTGCTATGGCTCGAACCTCGGCGGCTGCAAAAAAATCCACCAGTTGTCGTGCGCGCTTTTCGCCAATGCCGGGTAATACCTGCCAAGTGTCAGCCGTGCGGGCCGCCAGTGCTTGCCAGTCGCCGGTAATCTGCATGCCATTGGGCAGGGGAGCGCCCAGCCCCCGCAGCCACTGGTCAAACGACCGGGTGCGGGCATTGTCGAAACTGCTGCGCAACTGGGCTGCCGTTCGCGCACTGATTCCTGCAACCTCGCTCAGGCGTGTGGCATCCAGTTGCAGCCAGTCAGTGAGCGAGGTTGCCAGCCCGGCTGCGACCAGCCGGCGCCAGGTGCCCGGCCCGGTGCGCGGCAGGGCCAGGCCGTGCTTGCCGCTCAGCCACGCCAGGCGGGCAATGAACTGTTCTTCACAGCCCACGCTGGCTTGCCAGCAGCTGTGGGCGTGATACTGGCCGGCTGCCGGTGCCGCTACCGGCACGCGCTCGACAGCGCGGTGTACCACCTGCTCCAGGCGCGGAATGGTCAGCCCGGCCAGGCTCACCGCCACCTGGTCCCCAGGGCGAACGTCCAGGCTGTGCCAGCGCGCCAGCGAACCCATGCTCACTTGCGTGACCCGTCGGTTGTCGAGGGTTACCGGCAGCAGGTGCAGCACGGGCGTGACCCGCCCGGTACGACCGACCCGAAAGCGCACGTCGCGAACCTCGGCCAATGCTTGCATGTACGGGTACTTCCAGGCGGCGAGCCAGTACGGTGCCTTGGCCTGCCACCGTTCAGCGGGTGGCCGGCTACCCTGGCGCAGCACCACCCCATCGCTGGCGAAGGGCAGGGCAGCGTGGTACCAGTGTTCACGCCATTGGGCCGCCTCATCCAGCGTATTGATGGCAACGCTGTAGCGCTGGCTGTCGGCAAAGCCCAGCTGTGCCAGCTGCGCGAGGCGTTCGGCCTGTTGCTCGGGGCCTTGCGGCCAGTCCCAGACGAACAGGCCCACCGCCTCGCCCTGTTCGCTGCTCAGGCGCTTGCGGGCGAGTAACCCGGCCACGGTATCGCGCGCCTTGGCGCCGCCCGCCTGGGCCTGAACATGCGCGTTCAAGCGCAGGTACAGCTCACCCTGCAACTGCAGGTCCATGGCCTGCGGCAGCTGGCGGGTGATGCTACCCAGCTGGGGGATGTGGCGGCTCCAGTCGTGCCCTTGGGCGCCGTTGCCCCGGCTGATCAGCTGCACCAGGCGGCCCTCTCGGTAAATGAGCGACACCGCCACGCCATCGACCTTGGGCTGGACCCAGACATCGGCCTTGCCGGCCAGCCAGCGCTGCACGGCGTGGCGGTCGGGCAGCTTGTCGATGCCCGTGTGGGGGATGGGGTGGGGTACCGGGCCGCCCGCGTTGGCCAGGGGCGCAGGGCCACCGGCCAGGCCGAAGCACTGCTGCAACTGCGCGAGGCGTTGGCGGCTCTGGTCATAAAGCTCATCAGGTACCAAGGCAATGCCTTGGCGATGGTAGTGGTCGTCCCAGCTGCCAAGGGTTTTCCGCAATTGGGCAACCTCGCTGGCGACTTGCTGGGGGTTCCAGCCGGGGCATGAGCTGGCGTGCGCCAGTGGCGCGGCGAGCACCCCGAGCAGGGTGATGAACAGCATGAGCGGCATGGCCTGCATCCTTGCATGGCGGGTTGGCCCCTCAGCGTAGGCAAGCTGGCAGGCATTGCCGGTAAGCGATTGTGAGTCGATATGTCATGAAAAAGCCCCTGCCGATCGCTCGGCAGGGGCTTTCGTCCAGCGCTGCAGGAAAACTTACAGGCCAGCAGCGTCACGCAGCGACTGGGCGCGGTCGGTACGCTCCCAGGTGAAGGTGGTGAAGGTGTCGTCGCCGACAGTCTTCTGCTGCGGGGTACGGCCGAAGTGGCCGTAGGCAGCGGTTTCCTGGTACATCGGGTGCAGCAGGTCGAGCATGGTGGTGATCGCGTACGGGCGCAGGTCGAAGCACTCGCGCACCAGCTGGATGATCTTCTCGTCGGAGACCTTGCCGGTACCGAAGGTGTTGATCGAGATGGAGGTCGGCTGGGCCACGCCAATGGCGTACGACACCTGGATCTCGCAACGCTCGGCCAGGCCGGCGGCGACGATGTTCTTGGCCACGTAGCGGCCGGCGTAGGCGGCGGAGCGGTCGACCTTGGACGGGTCCTTGCCGGAGAACGCACCACCACCGTGACGCGCCATGCCGCCGTAGGAGTCGACGATGATCTTGCGGCCGGTCAGGCCGCAGTCGCCCACCGGGCCACCGATGATGAAGTTGCCGGTCGGGTTGATGTGGTACTGGGTACCTTTGTGCAGCAGTTCGGCAGGCAGGGTGTGCTTGACGATCAGCTCCATCACCGCTTCTTGCAGGTCTTTCTGCGAAACCTCAGGGTTGTGCTGGGTCGACAGTACCACTGCGTCGATGCCTGCGACCTTGCCGTTTTCATAGCGGCAGGTGACCTGCGACTTGGCATCCGGGCGCAGCCATGGCAGCAGGCCGGACTTGCGTGCTTCGGCCTGGCGCTCGACCAGGCGGTGCGAGAAGCAGATAGGCGCCGGCATCAGCACTTCGGTTTCGTTGCTGGCATAACCGAACATCAGGCCCTGGTCGCCGGCGCCCTGGTCTTCCGGCTTGGAGCGGTCGACGCCCTGGGCGATGTCTACCGACTGCTTGCCGATGATGTTCATCACGGCGCAGGTGGCGCCGTCGAAGCCGACGTCGGAGCTGTTGTAGCCGATATCGATGATGACTTTGCGCACCAGGTCTTCCAGGTCGACCCAGGCCGAGGTGGTGACCTCGCCGGCGATGATGGCGACACCGGTCTTGACCAGTGTTTCACACGCTACGCGGGCGTATTTGTCCTGGGCGATGATGGCATCGAGGACTGCGTCCGAAATCTGGTCGGCGATCTTGTCCGGATGCCCTTCGGACACGGACTCGGAGGTGAAAAGGGAGTATTCGCTCATCTCGAAGGTTCCTGAAATTTACCGATGGTGTATGTCGCCAGCCGTGCGCTGGAAGTGCCGGACCTGGATCTGGAAACCGTTGCGCAAGCCCACGTACAGGCTGTCCGCATGGGCCAGCCCGGCCGCGTTGGCCCAGCGGGCCAGGTCGTCCTGTTCAAAGCCAAGCCACAGGTCGCCGCAGGCTTCGCGGGCCCACCCCTGGTCATGGCTGCACAACTCGGTGACCAGCAGGCTGCCGCCTGCCTTCACCCGTTTGGCCAGCTGGCGCAAGGCCAGGGCCGGGTCGCTGAAATGGTGCAGTACCATGTTCAGCACAACGCAGTCGGCGGCCACATCCGTGGCACCCAGTGCATCGGCCAACTGCAGGGTCACATTGTCGAGCCCCTCGCGCTGGCACACCTGGCGCGCCAGTTCGAGCATGGTCGCGCTGTTGTCCAGTGCAGTGACGTGGGCAAAGCGCCGGGCCAGGTCGGGTAGAAAACCACCGTCGCCGGGGCCGACTTCCAGGGCACTGGCCGCCGGGTCGAAATGCAGCTTGTCGAGCAGCGCCAGCAGGCTCTCGCGGTACTGCGGCAGGCCGGCGATCAGGTCTTGCTGGGCGCGGAACTTTTCTTCCACGCGCAGGAAGAAGTCCTGGCTGGTGACCGCGCGGCGTTGCTGGACCTGCGCGATGCGCGCCTGCACATCGGCCGGCAGGGCCAGGGCATCCACCTCTTCCAGCAGCGCCGCGTGCAGCCGGCCACCCAGGCGCAGGCTGTCGGGCAGGGCGCGGCGGTAGAAGATGGCATTGCCTTCACGGCGGGTAGCGACCAGCTCTGCCTGGGCCAGCACCTTGAGGTGGTGGCTCATGCCCGACTGCCCGATGCCGAAGATCTGGGCCAGCTCCAGTACACCGAACGAGTCGTTGGCCAGGGCCCGCAGCACGTTCAGGCGCAAGGCGTCGCCACTGGCCTTGCACAGGGCGGCCAATGTTTCGCATTGCTCGGGGATCGATTGCACACGGAGGTTCATGGGCGGGCAGTCTAGTCAGGCATTGGTGCCCTAGCAAGGCCAATATCAAAAAGTTTTGATATTGGCGATGAGTTGCAGCCTTGAAACTGCACGCTACAGGCTCCAGAGCAGTCCGGCTCGGCCCCTGCTTCTTTCTGGAAGCTTAAAGCTGGCCGCTTGGCGCTTAAATGTTTGCCCCAAGCCCCCCAGTGGGCGAAAATGGTCGTCTTTTTCGTGACACCACCTCTACAAGCCCCCAGGAGACCAGCGATGCCCAGCCGTCGTGAACGTGCCAACGCCATTCGCGCCCTCAGCATGGATGCCGTGCAAAAGGCTAATAGCGGCCACCCAGGTGCCCCCATGGGCATGGCGGATATCGCCGAAGTACTGTGGCGTGACTACCTGAAACACAACCCGAGCAACCCGCACTTCGCCGACCGCGACCGCTTCGTGCTGTCCAACGGCCACGGCTCGATGCTGATCTACTCGCTGCTGCACCTGACCGGCTACGACCTGTCGATCGACGACCTCAAGGCCTTCCGTCAGTTGCACAGCCGCACCCCGGGCCACCCGGAATACGGCTACACCCCGGGCGTGGAGACCACCACCGGCCCGCTCGGCCAGGGTATCGCCAACGCCGTGGGCTTCGCCCTGGCAGAAAAAGTGCTGGCTGCCCAGTTCAACCGTGACGGCCACACCATCGTCGACCACAACACTTATGTGTTCCTGGGCGACGGCTGCATGATGGAAGGCATCTCCCACGAAGTCGCCTCGCTGGCCGGCACCCTGGGCCTGAACAAGCTGGTCGCCTTCTACGACGACAACGGCATCTCCATCGACGGCGAAGTGCACGGCTGGTTCACCGACAACACTCCGGCGCGCTTCGAAGCCTACAACTGGCAGGTGATCCGCAACGTCGACGGCCATGACGCCGACGAGATCAAGACCGCCATCGAGACCGCCCGCAAGAGCGATCGCCCGACCCTGATCTGCTGCAAGACCACCATCGGTTTCGGTTCGCCGAACAAGCAGGGCAAGGAAGACTGCCACGGCGCACCGCTGGGCAACGACGAAATCGCCCTGACCCGCCAGGCCCTGAACTGGAACTACGGCCCGTTCGAAATCCCGGCCGACATCTATGCCGAGTGGGATGCCAAGGCTGCCGGTGCCCAGGTCGAAGCCGAGTGGAACCAGCGCTTCGACGCCTACGCCAAGGCTTACCCGGAGCTGGCTGCCGAGTTCAAGCGCCGTACCCGCGGCGAACTGCCGGCCGACTTCAGTGCCAAGGCCCAGGCCTACATCGAAGAAGTGGCTGCCAAGGGTGAAACCATCGCCAGCCGCAAGGCCAGCCAGAACGCCCTGAACGCCTTCGGCCCGCTGCTGCCCGAGTTCCTCGGCGGTTCGGCCGACCTGGCCGGCTCCAACCTGACCCTGTGGAAGGGCTGCAAGGGCGTCGAGGCCAATGACGCCAGCGGCAACTACGTGTTCTATGGCGTACGCGAGTTCGGCATGACCGCCATCATGAACGGTGTTGCCCTGCACGGCGGCCTGGTGCCTTACGGCGCGACCTTCCTGATGTTCATGGAATACGCCCGCAACGCCGTGCGCATGTCGGCGCTGATGAAGCAGCGCGTGATCCATGTGTATACCCACGACTCCATCGGCCTGGGCGAAGACGGCCCTACCCACCAGCCGATCGAGCAGCTGACCAGCCTGCGCAGCACGCCGAACCTGGACACCTGGCGCCCGGCTGACGCCGTTGAATCCGCTGTGTCCTGGAAAAACGCCCTGGAGCGCAAGGACGGCCCTTCGGCGCTGATCTTCTCGCGCCAGAACCTGCAGCACCAGGCGCGCAGCGCGCAGCAGATCGCCGACATCAGCCGTGGTGGCTATGTGCTCAAGGACTGTGCAGGCGAGCCTGAACTGATCCTGATCGCCACCGGTTCGGAAGTGGGCCTGGCGGTTCAGGCCTTCGACAAGCTGACCGAGCAGGGCCGCAAGGTGCGCGTGGTTTCCATGCCGTGCACCAGCGTGTTCGATGCCCAGGATGCTGCCTACAAGCAATCCGTGCTGCCGCTGGAAGTGGGCGCGCGCATCGCCATCGAAGCCGCCCACGCCGACTTCTGGTACAAGTACGTCGGCCTGGAAGGCCGCGTGATCGGCATGACCACCTACGGTGAGTCGGCGCCGGCTTCGGCCCTGTTCGAGGAGTTCGGTTTCACCCTGGAGAACATCCTCGGTACTGCCGAAGAGCTGCTGGAAGACTGATGTAACCCAGGAGGGCAGTGACGCCCTTCAGGTCGTGCAAGGGGAGGGCTTTGCCCTCCATCGCGACACAAGGCCGCTCTTACAGGGTACTGCGCATGCCGCACCCTGTAGGAGCGGCCTTGCGTCGCGATGGGCCGCCACCCGGCCCCAACCGCCATCATGCGTTAGCGAGCCAACGAATGCCCCACCTGCGTCCCTACAAAGTTGCACTCAACGGTTATGGCCGTATCGGCCGCTGTGTCCTGCGCGCGCTGTTCGAGCGGGGGGCGAAGGCCGGTTTCGAGATCGTTGCGCTGAATGACCTGGCCGACCAGGCCAGCCTGGAGTACCTGACTCGCTTCGACTCCACCCATGGCCGCTTCCCTGGCCAGGTGAAGGTCGACGGCGACTGCCTGCACATCAATGGCGACTGCGTGAAAGTCATGCGCAGCGCCACCCCCGAAGGCATCGATTGGGCTGCCCTGGGTATCGACCTGGTGCTGGAGTGCTCCGGTGCCTACAACACCCGCGCCGACGGCCAGCGCTTCCTCGATGCCGGTGCCCCGCGCGTGCTGTTTTCCCAGCCCATGGCCAGCGAGGCCGATGTCGATGCCACCGTGGTCTATGGCATCAACCAGGCTTGCCTGACCGGCCAGGAGCGGCTGGTTTCCAATGCCTCCTGCACCACCAACTGCGGCGTGCCCCTGTTGCGTGTGCTGGACCAGGCGTTCGGCATCGAGTACGTGCAGATCACCACCATCCACTCGGCGATGAACGACCAGCCGGTGATCGACGCCTATCACCACGAAGACTTGCGCCGCACCCGTTCGGCCTTCCAGTCGGTGATACCGGTGTCCACTGGTCTGGCGCGCGGTATCGAGCGCCTGCTTCCGGAACTTGCCGGGCGAATCCAGGCCAAAGCGGTACGCGTGCCGACCGTCAACGTGTCTTGCCTGGACATCACCCTGCAGACCGCCCGCGACACCAGTGCCGCCGAGGTCAACCGGGTGCTGCGCGAGGCCGCGCTGGACGGCCCGCTGAAAGGCTTGCTGGCCTACACCGAGCTGCCGCATGCCAGCTGTGATTTCAACCATGACCCGCATTCGGCGATCGTCGATGCCAGCCAGACGCGTGTTGCCGGGCCCCGCCTGGTCAACCTGCTGGCCTGGTTCGATAACGAATGGGGGTTCGCCAACCGTATGCTCGACGTTGCCGAACACTATCTGCACGTCGTTCACCCAACCCGCAATAAACAGCCCTGAAGGACTGCATTCATGACCGTGTTGAAGATGACCGACCTCGACCTGCAAGGTAAGCGCGTACTGATCCGCGAAGACCTCAACGTGCCTGTGAAGGACGGTGTGGTAACCAGCGACGCGCGCATCCTGGCAGCGCTGCCGACCATCAAGCTGGCCCTGGAGAAGGGCGCGGCGGTAATGGTCTGCTCGCACCTGGGCCGCCCGACCGAAGGCGAGTTCTCTGCCGAAAACAGCCTCAAGCCGGTTGCCGAGTACCTGAGCAAGGCCCTGGGCCGCGAGGTGCCGCTGGTTGCCGACTACCTGGGCGGCGTCGCGGTGCAGGCCGGTGAGCTGGTGCTGTTCGAGAACGTGCGCTTCAACAAGGGCGAGAAGAAGAACGCCGACGAGCTGGCCCAGCAGTACGCTGCGCTGTGCGACGTGTTTGTCATGGACGCGTTCGGCACCGCGCACCGCGCCGAGGGCTCGACCCACGGTGTGGCCAAGTTCGCCAAGGTTGCAGCTGCAGGCCCCCTGCTGGCTGCCGAGCTGGATGCCCTGGGCAAAGCCCTGAAGGCGCCGGCCAAGCCGATGGCGGCCATCGTCGCCGGCTCCAAGGTTTCCACCAAGCTGGACGTGCTGAACAGCCTGAGCGCGGTCTGCGACCAGCTGATCGTCGGTGGTGGCATTGCCAATACCTTCCTGGCCGCTGCCGGGCACCCTGTCGGCAAGTCGCTGTACGAGCCGGACCTGGTCGACACGGCCAAGGCCATCGCTGCCAAGGTCAATGTGCCGCTGCCGGTTGACGTGGTGGTCGCCAAGGCGTTCGCCGAAGATGCCGAAGCCACCGTCAAGGCCATCGCCGATGTTGCTGCCGACGACATGATCCTGGACATCGGCCCGCAAACCGCAGCCCAGTTCGCCGAGTTGCTGAAGTCGTCGAAGACCATCCTGTGGAACGGCCCGGTCGGCGTGTTCGAGTTCGACCAGTTCGGCAAGGGTACCCAGGTGCTGGCCAAGGCCATCGCCGACAGCGACGCGTTCTCCATCGCCGGTGGCGGTGACACCCTGGCGGCCATCGACAAATATGGCGTTAGCAAGGAAATCTCCTACATTTCTACCGGTGGCGGCGCGTTCCTCGAGTTTGTCGAGGGCAAGGTCCTGCCAGCCGTGGCAATCTTGGAAGAGCGGGCCAAGGCCTGATGACTTCGGCGCCTGGCAAAGGGAGTGGCCTGATGGTCAAGCAATTGCCTGTGATGCTGCTGGCGGGTCTGCTGAGCGCGTGCTCCGGCAGCCCGGCTTCGCCTGATGACCCGGCGCAGCCGCCCAAGGGCGGCTGCTACCAGTCCGAGTGGCAGGCCGAGACCGTGCCGGTAATCAGCAAGCGGGTGGGCCCGGAAGGCCTGGAAAAGTACGACGAAGACCACCAGCGCAAGGCGCCGGGTTGCCCTTGATCGGGTAGCAGGCAACCTGAAGGCTGATTTGTGGTCTTGGAAAGGGGCCGCTGTGCGGCCCTTCGCGGGCTTGCCCGCTCCCACAGGTACCGCGCTTGACCTGTGGGAGCGGGCAAGCCCGCGAAGGGCTGCAAAGCAGCCCCAAATCGAGGAAACTGAATGAAAGCGCTTTTGGCCGTGACGGTCCTGGCGACACTGGCAGGCTGCTCACTGCTGCAGCCGGCGCAACCCGCCCCGGCAGACAACTGGACCCGCTGGGTCTGCGACACCCAGGCCGAGGTGCTGTGGCGCTTCGCCGATGCCCAGCGTGACCAGGTCGATGTGCGCCTGGGCGGTGGTGACCAGGTTTACCGGCTCAAGGCCGAACCAGGTGCTTCGGGCGTGCTGTACAGCGATGGCATGCTGGCCTTCCACACCAAGGGCGAAGAAGGCCTGGTGTACTGGGTGGCAACCAACGATCTGATTGGGCGGGGCTGCAAGGCACCGTGACTGGCCGGGCCGCAATGGCGGCCCACACTACTTGAACAGCAACCGCCCCTGCGGCAGGCTTGCACGAAACATACGACGCTTGTCGGGAGAGAGATACACAATGGCACTCATTAGCATGCGCCAGATGCTGGACCACGCCGCCGAGTTCGGTTACGGCGTACCAGCTTTCAACGTCAACAACCTCGAGCAGATGCGCGCCATCATGGAAGCGGCCGACAAGACCGACTCCCCGGTGATCGTGCAGGCCTCGGCCGGTGCCCGCAAATACGCCGGCGCCCCGTTCCTGCGCCACCTGATCCTGGCTGCCATCGAAGAATTCCCGCACATTCCGGTGTGCATGCACCAGGACCATGGCACCAGCCCTGATGTCTGCCAGCGCTCGATCCAGCTGGGCTTCAGCTCGGTCATGATGGACGGCTCGCTGGGCGAAGACGGCAAGACCCCGACCGACTACGAATACAACGTGCGTGTCACCCAGCAGACCGTGGCCATGGCGCACGCCTGTGGCGTTTCGGTAGAAGGCGAGCTGGGCTGCCTGGGTTCGCTGGAAACCGGCATGGCCGGTGAAGAAGACGGTATCGGTGCCGAAGGTGTGCTGGACCACAGCCAGATGCTGACCGACCCGGAAGAAGCCGCTGATTTCGTCAAGAAGACCCAGGTCGATGCATTGGCCATCGCCATTGGTACCAGCCACGGTGCCTACAAGTTCACCAAGCCGCCAACCGGTGACATCCTGGCCATCGAGCGTATCAAGGAAATCCACAAGCGCATCCCCAATACCCACCTGGTGATGCACGGCTCCTCGTCGGTACCGCAGGAGTGGTTGGCGATCATCAACCAGTACGGTGGCGAGATCAAGGAAACCTACGGCGTACCGGTTGAAGAAATCGTTGAAGGCATCAAGTACGGCGTGCGCAAGGTCAACATCGACACCGACCTGCGCCTGGCTTCCACCGGTGCCATGCGCCGCCACATGGCCATGCACCCGAGCGAGTTCGACCCTCGCAAGTTCTTCGCTGAAACCGTGAAGGCCATGCGTGATGTGTGCATCGCCCGTTACGAAGCGTTTGGCACTGCCGGCAATGCCTCGAAGATCAAGCCGATCTCCCTGGAAGGCATGTTCCAGCGTTATGCCAAAGGCGAGCTGGCGGCCAAGGTCAACTGATCGAACCGTTGAGCGTTATAGAAAAACCCGCAGAAATGCGGGTTTTTTTTGCTTGGCATTCAGGCCTTGGGAGCGGTTTGGCGGCCCCCGGCATCAGGCTCACAGTCATATTGCACAGCTACCGTTAGTCGACTAATTTCTTCGTCCATGGCTTATTGCCATGCCTTGCATTGCGTCTTTCGTAGCCACGGCTAGAGTTAAGCTCGGAGCCAATAGCAAGTCGTAGTTGGACATACAAGAGAAGCAGCATGGATGGCGCTTACCCTCAGCCACTGGATGGCAGTTCGGTTCTTCTGGTGGTAGACGATTACCCCGAAAACCTCATCAGCATGCGGGCTTTGCTGGCCCGGCAAGATTGGCAGGTGTTAACAGCCGGTTCGGGGATGGAAGCCCTCAGCACCTTGCTGGAGCATGATGTCGACCTGGTCCTGCTGGACGTGCAAATGCCGGAGATGGACGGCTTTGAAGTTGCCCGGCTGATGCGCGGCAGCCAACGTACGCGGCTGACACCGATCATTTTCCTGACCGCGAACGAACAGTCCGAAGCGGCCGTGCTCAAAGGCTACGCCAGCGGCGCCGTGGACTACATGTTCAAACCGTTCGACCCCAAGGTTCTCAAGCCCAAGGTCCAGGCCTTGCTCGACCAGCAGCGCAACCGGCGCATGTTGCAGCGCCTGACCCGGGAGCTGGAAGCCGCCAGGGCGTTCAATGGGTCGATTCTGGAGAACGCCGCCGAAGGCATTCTGGTGGTGGACGCACAGGGCGTGATCAGCTTTGCCAACCCGGCCATTTCCCGCTTGCTGGCGGCCCCCGTGCAGCACATTCAGGGTGCCCAATTGCTCGACCTGGTGCAGCTTCCCGCTGCCTGCCCATGGCTTGAATCGGAGTTCTACCGCGCTTACCTGGGGCAAGAAATCTACCGCGTGCACGACGCGCAACTGCGCACGCTGGCCGGCGAGCTTTTTCCGGTGGCATTGTCGTGCGCGCCGTTGCCAGCCGACCAGCAGGCCATGGTGGTGACCGTGCTGGACATGTCGGCAGTGCGCAACCTGCACCAGCAACTGGAGTACCAGGCCGTTACCGACCCGCTGACCGGCCTGCTGAACCGCCGCGGCTTCTACCAGGCGGCCGAAGGCGCTCTGTTGCGCAACGAGCGCTCGGACAAGGCCCAGGCGCTGATGTACATGGACCTGGACGGTTTCAAGCGCATCAACGACACCCTTGGCCATGACGCCGGTGACCGGGTGCTGCGCTGGGTCGCCGAGCAACTCAAGGACTGCCTGGGCAGCGAGGCCTTGCTGGCGCGCATGGGTGGCGATGAATTCACCGCGCTGTTCGACAGCCTGCCTTACCCGGAGCAGGCTGGGCGTTATGCCGAGCAACTGCTGGAGCGGGTGTCCATCCGCCATGAAGTGGACGGCCTGGATGTGTGCCTTGGGGTGAGCATCGGCATTGCCACCTATCCGGAATGCGGTGCCAATGTCGAAGGCCTGCTGCGCGCAGCCGATGCGGCGATGTATGCCGCCAAGCAGGCCGGGCGCCAGCAGTACCGCTTTTACGACCAGGAACTCAACGGGCGGGCGCGTTCGCGGCTGATGCTTGAAGACAGCGTGCGCACGGCCATCGAGCAACAGGACTTCACCCTGGTGTACCAGCCGCAAGTCAGCTTCATCGATGGCCGCCTGCGGGGTTTCGAGGCCTTGTTGCGCTGGCAGCACCCGAGCGTCGGCGATGTGCCGCCAGGCCTGTTCATTCCTCTGCTCGAGGAAGCCCGGCTGATCAACCGGCTGGCCAGCTGGATCTACCGCCAGGGCGCGGCCCAACGCCATGCCTGGTACCAGCACTTTCCCGCAGACCTGGTGCTGGGCATCAGCCTGAGCCGTGCGCAGTTCGTCATGCCCGGGCTGGTCGAAGAACTGCAGCGGGTGATCCAGTTTTACCAGTTGGACCCGGCGCAACTGGAGGTCGAGGTTGCAGAGACCTCATTGATGTACAACATCGATGCGGCGGTGAAACAAATCCATCGCCTGCGCGAGCTGGGCGTACGGGTGGCGCTGGATGACTTTGGCGCCGGCGACTGTTCACTGCGCATGCTGCGGGACCTGCCGATCGATACCCTGAAGCTGGATCGCCACCTGGTGGCACGCTTGCCTGATACGGCAGTGGATACCGCCTTGGTGCGCAGTGTCATCAGCTTGTGCGCCGACTACGGCATCACGGTCATTGCCGAGGGCGTGGAAACCCCGGCCCAGGCAGCCTGGCTCAAGGCCAATGGTTGCGAGTATGTGCAGGGTTTCCTGGTGGCCCACCCCATGACCGCCTCGGACGCTACCCGCTTCCCGGTGATTTTCTCCTGGCCAGCGCCATGATTGGCTAGAATCGGCATTCGTTACGCCGAATGCACTGCCATGACCGTATTACGTTACCTGCAAGCCTACCCGCCGCACCTGCAAGAGCAGGTGCGCAAGATGATCGACAGCGACCGCCTGGGCGAGTACCTGCAGCGCCGCTACCCCGGGCGCCATGATGTGCAAAGCGACAAGGCGCTGTACGGCTATGCCCAGGAGCTGCGCCAGCAGTACCTGCGCAGTGCGCCGGGCCTGGACAAGGTGTTGTTCGATAGCCGGCTTGACCTGACCCACCGCGCGCTCGGCCTGAACACCGCGGTGTCGCGGGTGCAGGGCGGCAAGCTCAAGGCCAAGAAGGAAATCCGTATCGCCTCGCTGTTCAAGGAGGCCGCACCGCAGTTCTTGCGCATGATCGTGGTGCATGAGCTGGCGCACTTGCGCGAGCGCGACCACAACAAGGCCTTTTACCAGCTCTGCCAGCACATGGAACCCGATTATCACCAACTGGAATTCGACCTGCGCGTCTACCTGACCTACCGGGAACTGCCGGGCAACCTCTGAGGAACATGCAGCATGGACGTGAGCAAGACCAAAAGCAGCTTCTACCGGCGCCTGTACGTAGCCTGGCTGATCGACAGCCGCACCGCGACCAGCGTGCCGGCCCTGGTGGAAGCCACCGGTATGCCGCGGCGCACCGCCCAGGACACCATCGCCGCGCTGGCCGACCTGGACATCGTTTGCGAGTTCGAGCAACAGGAAGGCGCGCGCAACCACGCCGGGCATTACCGTATTCGTGACTGGGGCGCGGTCGACAAACAGTGGATCAGCCAGCATCTGCGGCAGGTCCGCGACGTGCTGGGTTACCCTTGAGGCCAAAAATAGAGGCAAAATGACACTAATGGCCGCTGCCCCCGGCAGTGCGGTTGTGTAACCTCACCCGCAGTGTGTGCCCTCCATGGCAAAAGGACGTAAGCATGCGGCCACTGCTTTGTGCGCTGGGAGTACTGGCAATCCTGCTGGCAACACCTGCCCTGGGTCAGGGCAAGCTGCGCCTGGTGGCGGATAAATGGCCCCCGTTCACCGATGTAGACCTGCCGGGCGGTGGCCTGGCGACCAGCATCGTCACCACGGCGCTGGCCCGTGCCGGCTACGCCAGCAGCTATGAGGAGGCGCCCTGGGCGCGGGCGCTGCAGGGCGTTGCGCAAGGGCGCTACGACGTGTTGATCGATGCCTGGTACAACGAGGCGCGTGCCAGTATCGGGCAGTTCTCCACGCCATACCTGACCAACCGTATCCGCTTGCTGCAGCGAAAAGGCCAGGCGATACGCTACCGGCAACAGTCGGACCTTTACCCCTACACCATCGCTGTCGTGCGTGATTACGCCTATTCCCCTGGGTTCGACGGCGATCCGCGCCTGCACAAGGTGGCGGTGCGCACCTTTTCCTCGGCACTGCGCATGGTCGCAGCAGGGCGAGTAGACCTGGCGGTGGAAGACGAGTACGTTGCCCGCTACAACCTGCAGCGTGAACCGCAGCAGGTGCGTGACGAGGTGGTGCTGGTTGAGCCGCCGCTGGGGGAGAACACCCTGCATATCCTGGTCAGCCTGAAGCACCCGGAGCGTGCGCGGATTGTCGAGCGGTTCGAGCAGGCGATCGCAGCGATGAAGGCCGATGGCAGCTATGCCCGGCTGCTGCGCCAGCATGGCTTTTGAGCTTGGGTGGCGTTACCGGCCTCTTCGTGGGTAAAGGCCGGGTCAGGCCTCAGCCCGGGTTGCCTTCCTTGATCAGGTGCGCGGCCAAGGTCCGCAATGGCCCCAACTGCCGGCAGATCAGCGCCAGCTGTGTCTGCACCAGCCGTTGATGTTCATCCAGCTCATCCGGCATCTGCTCCAGGGCGTTGGCCAGCGCTTCTTCGGCATCGCTGTGAATGGCCACGGGCAGCCGCGCTGCCAGGCCGTTGGCGATTTCGTCCAGGCTGCTGGCCAGGCTTTGCCCGGCACCTTCGATCAACTGTTCCTGGGCCTGGGCCGGCAATGCCGTATCGCGGTGCGCGCCCAGCCCCGAGAGGTAGCTGAGCAGGGTGTGCGACAGCACCAGGAACCGGAAGCCGACATCGGCCTCCTTACGGAAATGCCCCGGCTCCATCAGCATGTTGGCCAGGGTGGTGGACAGCGCCGCGTCGGCGTTGTGGGCATTGCGCCGGGCCAGGCGGTAGGCCAGGTCGTCGCGTTTGCCGTGGGCATACTGCTGCATGATCTGGCGCAAGTACACGCTGGCACAGGCCAGGGTATTGGCCAGCGCCTTGTTCAGGCGCCGCCCCTGCCAGTCAGGCAGGAACAGGAACACCGCAAGGATGGCAATCAGGCTGCCCACCAGGGTATCGAACAGGCGCGGCAGGAACAGGCCGTAGCCGTCGCCGATCTGGTTGAAGCAGAACAGTACCATCAGCGTGATCGCGGCCGTGGCCAGGGTGTAGCGGGTCGTGCGGTTGACGAAGAACACCACCCCGGCAACTACGGCGAACAGCGACTGGATAAGCGGGTTGGGGAACAGGTCGAACAAGGCCCAGCCAACGGTCAGGCCAATGGCCGTGCCGAAAATGCGCTGCACCAGCTTGCGCCGGGTCGCACCGTAGTTGGGCTGGCAGACGAACAGGGTGGTGAGGATGATCCAGTAGCCCTGGGTGGGGTGGATCAGGTGCACCATGCCGTAGCCAATCGACAGTGCCAGGGGCAGGCGCAAGGCATGCCGGAACAGCAGCGACGTGGGTGTCAGCTGGGTACGTAGGCGCGTCCACACGTCTTTGAGCGAGCGTGGCGAGCGGTCGAGCAGGCTGCTGTCACTGGCGTCGGCCAGGCTGTCGGGGTTGCTCGCGGCACTGAGCAGGCGGTCGAGCGTGGCCAGGTTGGCAGCCAGGGCCCGCAGCGAGCGCAACAGGCCGCGCCAGGCCGGGTTGTTTTGCAGGCGCAGGTGCTCCAGCGCAGCGTTGAGGTCTTCGAGGGCCTCGGGATAACCGCTGGCCAGCACGAAAGGCTGGCGCAGGCGGACCGAACGGGCCAGCTCCTGGCAGGACGAGCCCTGTTTGCGCAGCAGGCGCTGGCAGCGGAACATCACGTCACTGTGGAAGAACGTTTCGGTCAGGGCGTTGTAGGGGTAATGCGAGGCACTGACCCGCTCGTGGATGTCCTGGGCCAGGAAATACAGCTTCAGGTAGCGGCTGACCTTGGAGTTTGGCTGGCTGTTGCCGACCCGGTGCAGGATGATTTCCTTGGCCGCGTTCAGGGCTGCCACTACCTTGCCATTCTGCTGGGCCAGGGCCAGGCGTGTGGCTTCGACGTCGAGGGTGCGCACCGGCTCGAACAGGCTGGCCTTGAGTTTCAGGTAGCTGCCCAGCTCGAAGAACAGCTTGGCCAGGCTCTGCTGGACCGGCTGGTTGGAGAACAGCGCCTGCCACAATACCGATAACAGCCCGTACCAGGCCGCGCCCGCCACCAGCAGCATGGGCTCGTGCCAGAAATCCGTGACCTGGCCGCCGCGCTGGTCTACGCCGATCATGGTGTACACCGCGGTGATCAGGGTTGCCGAGGCAATGGCCCCGTAGCGTTCGCCCAGTGCGCCGAGCATGGTGAGGCTGAACGCTGCCAGGGCCAGGGCGATGGCGAAGAACCAAGGGTAGGGGAACAGCAGTTCGACCGCCAGCGCAGCAATGGCGAAACACACCAGGGTGACGGCCAGGGCGCTGAGGCGGCCCTGCCAGCTGTCGTCGGTTTCGGCCAGCGCGCTGGCGATGATGCCGAGGAACAGCGGGATCAGCAGGGCCATCTCGTTCTGGTACCAGCACAGGGCCAGGCTGCCGGTGAGGGCGATGGTGACCCGGATGCTATAGCTGAACTTGTCTTGGCCCCACAGGCGACGCAGTGACTGACGGAACGAGCTCGATGACATGTTGGCCTGCTAGGCAGTGATCAGAGGAATACCTTTCAGAACCGGTTACTGGGGCCGCTTTGCGGCCCTTCGCGGGCGCGCCCGCTCCCACAGGTACTGCACAAAACCCCGTGGGAGCGGGCATGCCCGCGAAGGGGCGCGAAGCGGCCCAGATTCCGGCGCTGGGCACGGGCCAGCAAGAAGCGTTCCGTGCTGCTGAATGGATTCTACTCTACACGAACTGCGCTGCGGCGTTGGCCGATGCCCAGGCCCACTGGAAATTGAAACCACCCAGGTGGCCGGTGACATCCAGCACTTCGCCAATAAAGTACAGCCCGGGGCTTTTCAGCGACTCCATGGTCTTGGACGACACTTCGCGGGTATCCACGCCGCCCAGGGTCACTTCTGCGGTGCGGTAGCCCTCGGTGCCCGCAGGCACCACCTGCCAGTTGGCCAGCTTCTCGGCAATCTGCGCCAGTTCTGCGGGGGTGTACTGCTTCATGGGACGGGACTCGAACCACTGCTCGGCCAGCAGGTTGGCCAGCTTGCGGGTGAACACTTCGCCCAGCACGGTCTTCAGTTCGGCATTGGCGCGCTCGGTTTGCATCTGCTGCAGCCAGGTGAGTGCATCGCGGTCGGGCAACAGGTTGATCTCGACAGTGTCACCGGCTTCCCAGAACGACGAGATCTGCAGGATTGCCGGGCCACTCAGGCCACGGTGGGTGAACAGCAGGTTTTCGCGGAAGCTGGTGCCGTTGCAGGTGGCCGTGCAATCAAGCGAAGTGCCGGACAGCTCGCTGCACAATGCCTTGAGTTGTGGCTCGGTGATGGTGAACGGCACCAGCCCGGCGCGGGTCGGCAGCAGGGTGTGGCCAAACTGGCGCGCGACCTGGTAGCCGAACCCGGTGGCGCCCAGGGTCGGGATCGACAGGCCCCCGGTGGCGATCACCAGTGACTGGCAGGCGAACTGCCCGCCGCTGGTCTGCAGCAGGTAGCCGCTTTCGGTTCTTTCGATCTGTTCGATGCTGGTGTGCATGCGGATTTCGGCACCGGCCTCGTCGCATTCGGCCAGCAGCATGTCGAGGATGTCGCTGGCCTTGTTGTCGCAGAACAACTGGCCGAGCTTCTTCTCGTGGTACGCCACGCCGTGCTTGCACACCAGCTCGATGAAGTCCCATTGCGTGTAGCGGGCCAGCGCGGATTTGCAGAAATGGGCGTTGTGCGAGAGGAAGTTGGCCGGTTCGGTGTACATATTGGTGAAGTTGCAGCGCCCGCCGCCAGACATGAGGATCTTCTTGCCTGGCTTGTTGGCGTGGTCGAGCAACAGTACCCGGCGGCCGCGGCGGGCGCTGAGCTGGGCGCACATCAGGCCGGCGGCGCCGGCGCCGAGGATGATCACGTCGGTGGAGTGCACGGTGTTACCTCATGGATAGCCGGGGCCGCTGTGCGGCCCATCGCAGGCAAGCCAGCTCCCACAGGTACCGCACAAGCCTGAAGGCCTGTGGTGACCCTGTGGGCGCTGGCGTGCCTGCGATGGGCTGCAAGGCAGCCCCAAAAATGTCAGACGATACGGACTTTCAGGGACCGGCCCTTGATCTTGCCGCTGTTCAAGCGCTGCATGGCCTGCTTGGCGAGCGCCCGCTCCACCGCCACAAACGCCTGGAAGTCGAAGATCGCGATCTTGCCCACCTGCTTGCCCGGGATCCCGGCATCACCGGTCAACGCCCCGAGAATGTCGCCAGGGCGCAGCTTGTCCTTGCGCCCGGCGGCGATGCACAGGGTGCTCATCACCGGCAGCAGCGGCTCGCCGCCCTTGTTCTTCAGGCTGTCGAGCTGGTCCCAGCGCAGCGGGCTCTTCTGCAGTTGCTCGATGGCCTGGGCGCGGTGGCCTTCTGCCGGGGCAACCAGGCTCACCGCCAGGCCCTTCTCACCAGCGCGGCCAGTACGGCCCACGCGGTGCACGTGGATTTCCGCATCGCGTGCCAGCTCGACGTTGATGACCATGTCCAGGCCATCGATGTCCAGGCCGCGCGCGGCCACGTCGGTGGCCACCAGCACCGAGCTGCTGCGGTTGGCGAACATGGTCAGAACCTGGTCGCGGTCGCGCTGCTCAAGGTCGCCGTGCAGCGCCTGGGCGACGATACCCTTGGCGGTCAGGTGGGCAACCACGTCTTCGCACTGCTGCTTGGTGAAGCAGAACGCCACGCAAGACTGCGGGCGATAGTGGCCCAGCACGCGGGTCACCGCCTCCAGGCGCTGCTCTGGGTCGATCTCGATGAAGCGCTGCTCGATCTGGTTGTCGGTGTGCAGGCTCTCGACCTTCACTTGCTGCGGGTTACGCATGAAGTCTGCGGCCAGTTGCTTGATGCCGGCCGGGTAGGTGGCCGAGAACAGCAGGGTCTGGCGGCGCGATGGGGTTTTGCCGATGATGCTGGCAATGGCATCGAAAAAGCCCATGTCGAGCATGCGGTCGGCTTCGTCGAGCACCAGGGTGTTCAGGCCATCGAGTACCAGTGTGCCTTTGTCCAGGTGCTGCTGGATGCGCCCAGGCGTACCGACGATGATGTGCGCACCGTGTTCCAGCGAGGCGATCTGCGGGCCCAGCGAGACACCACCGCACAGGGTCAGGATCTTGATGTTGTCCTCGGCGCGGGCCAGGCGGCGCAGTTCCTTGGCGACCTGGTCGGCCAGTTCGCGGGTCGGGCACAGCACCAGGGCCTGGCAGCCGAAGTAACGCGGGTTGATCGGGTTCAGCAGGCCGATGCCGAAGGCGGCGGTCTTGCCGCTGCCGGTCTTGGCCTGGGCAATCAGGTCCTGGCCCTTGAGGATGACCGGCAGGCTCTGGGCCTGGATCGGTGTCATCGCGGCATAGCCGAGGGCGTCCAGGTTGGCCAGCATGGCAGTGGACAGCGGCAAGGTGGCAAAGGCGGTGGATTCGGTGGTCACGAGGCGGGCCTGCGGTGCGAAGCTAAAAATGCCGCATAGTCTACCAGCCTCGTGGCCATTCGCCCTAAGACTCCATGTGGTGTTCCGGACGACGGGCACGCCTTCCGTCCGTCGGTGCCAGCTGCAGGAAGATCGCCGCCGCCAGCATGGCCATCACGCCGATGGTGACGAAGGTCAGCTGGAAGGCGCCCAATGTGGTGTCCACACCTTCGGCACTGTCGGCGGCGGTGAAGCCGCCAAGCAGGGCGCCGGCGCAGGCCACGCCCAGGCTCAGCGCCAGCTGCGCGACCACCGATAGCAGGCTGTTGCCGCTGCTGGCGCTGGCATCGTCGAGGTCGATCAGGGTTACCGTGTTCATTGCCGTGAACTGCATCGAGTTGACCGCGCCCAGCAGCCCCAGCTGGATCAGCAGCACGGCATAGGACGTCTGCTCGTCAACCAGCCCAAGGCTGGCCAGCAGCAGGCCCAGCAGCAAGGTATTGCTGGTCAGGATGATGCGGTAGCCGAAGCGTTCGATCAGCGGCCTGGCAAGGGATTTGGCCACCATTGCCGCCGCCGCCAGCGGGATCATGCTCATGCCGGCCTGGGCCGGCGAATAGCCCAGTGCGACTTGCAGCAGCAACGGCACCAGGAACGGCAGGGCGCCGCTGCCCAGGCGCGCGAACAGGTTGCCCAGGATACCAATGGCGAAGGTGCGCACGCGGAACAGGCTGGGCGAGAACAGCGGCTCGGGGTCGCGCCCGGCGCGCAGCCAGTAGGCGGCCAGGCACGCCATGCCGGCAAACAGCAGCAGCATCACCCGCAGGTGCGGCAGGTGCAGCTCGCCGAGCCCCTCCATGGCAATGGTGATCAGCACCATCGCGGCGCCGAACAGCAGGAAGCCAGGGGTATCGAAGCGGGTGCGTTCAGCGCCGCGCAGGTCGGGGATGAGCTTCCAGACGGCGTAGCAGCCCAGCAGGCCGACAGGCAGGTTGAGCAGGAAAATCCAGTGCCAGCTGAGGATCTCCACCAGCCAGCCGCCCACCGTCGGACCCAGCAGTGGCCCGAGCAGGCCGGGGATGGTAATGAAGCTCATGATGCGTACCAGCTCGCTGCGCGGGTAGGCGCGCAACACCACCAGCCGCCCGACCGGCAGCATCAGGGCGCCGCCCAGGCCCTGCACCACACGGGCGAAAATCAGGAAGCCGAGGCTGTTGGCGGCGGCGCATAGCAGCGAACCAAAGCTGAACAGCAGGATGGCGCTGAAGAAGATGCGCTTGGTGCCGAAGCGGTCGGCGATCCAGCCCGAGGCGGGTATCAGCAGGGCCACCGTGAGCATGTAGGCAATGATTACGCCCTGCATCCGCAGCGGGTCTTCGGCCAGCGAGCGGGCCATGGCCGGCAGCGCGGTGTTGAGGATGGTGCCGTCCAGGGACTGCATGAAGAAGGCGATGGCGACCACCCAGGGGATCCAGCGGGCGGTGGCGGGGTCTAGCGGGGTGCGTTCGGGCATGACTTCCTCGTTTGTCAGTGCCGGCCTCTTCGCGGCTAAAGCCGCTTCTACAAGGGTTACGCGTTCGTTGTAGAAGCGGCTTTAGCCGCGAAAGGGCCGGCAAGTCCAATCACAATGTCAGGGTCAGGCCTTTGACCAGCGCACCCGGCAAATGACTCGACCCGGTGCTGCGCTGTCCATAGGTGCTGGTCGACAGGATCATCTCGCGCTCCTGGGTCAGGTCCTCCAGTTGGCTACCGAGCAAACTGTACAGGCTGTCATCGAAGCGCATGGTGCTCACCGGCCCCTGGATCTGCCCGTTCTCTACCCAGAAGGTGGCGAACCGGGTCAGCCCGGTCATGCGCGCTGCTGGCAAGTCCGAGTAGTTGAGGTACCACAGGTTGCTGATGTACAGCCCAGTGCCCAGCCGCTGCAAGACCTCGTCCATGGGCAGGCCACCCGGTGCCAGGCTGAGTGCGCAGGGCGACTCGTAACTGTCGGCGCCGTTGGCCAGCAGCTTGAATTCGGCGGCGCTGCGCGCGCTGATCAGCCGTTGCGCCGCCCGGCCTTGCTGGATCAGCGGCACATCCAGGCGCGGTGAGCCTTCATCGGAAAACGCCGGGCTCAGCGAGCCGCTGACCTGCTCGGTGAAACTCACCAGCGGGCTCAGCCGTGCATCGCCGTTGTACAGGCGCTGCAAGGCGCTATTGCCGGTGGCCAGCGCCTGGGCGGAAAAACCGCCCCAGCACAGCATGCCGGCGATTTCGTCCATCGCCGCCGGGGCCAGGTAGGCACGGTAGCTGCCGGGTTCGAGGGTGACCGCCGGGCGCCCGAGGAAGCCCAACTGCTCCCGCGCCTGGCGCAGGCGCGCGGTGAAGTCGTCGGGGTTCCACACCTGGCCGGCGTAGTTGGCCTTCACCGCCTGGCCGTTTTCGTGGAACAGGCTCCAGTCGAAGTTGAAGCTGTTGGCCTGGTGCCAGCCGAAGGCACCGAACGAGCTGGCGAAGCCCCGGCAGACCGGGCCCGCGGCATAAATGCCGACCAGGTCCAGGTCACCCGCTTCGCGGTCGAGCAACGCCAGCACATCGCTGAGTTCAGGGAGCGGCTGCTGTTGCTGGCTGTGGCTGTGCCAGGCGCTTTCGTCCAGGCGCAGGTAAGGGTCGACGGCCAGCAGTGGCAGGGTCTGGCGCAGTTGCGCCAGGGCATCCGCCAAGCGTTGGCGGTCCAGTTGCGCATCGCCACTCAAGGTCACCTGCTGCTCGGCTTGGCGACCGTCGCGGATCAGCCGCAGCTGCGCGCTGGCCTGGCTGACATGCCCGGCCTGGCGCACCTTGGCGTGGTTGAAGCGCACGAACTGGGACTGCTCGGCGCTGTAGCCAAGGGTGAACTGCTCGCCACGTTCCAGGGCGGCGCGCACCTCCCCGGCCAGGGTTTCAAAGGCGTGTTTCATCAGGCATCCCCTCCGAATACGTCGATCTGGCGGAACACGCAGGCCGGCGAGGCGTGGCCCACGCGCACCACCTGGTTGGGTTCGCCCTTGCCGCAGTTGGGCGTGCCCAGTACCTGGAAGGTGCTGCGGTCGCCGACCGCTGCCAGGTTGCGCCAGAACTGTGCGGAGATGCCCCGGTAGTTGGGGTTCTTGACGATGCCCTTGAGCTCGCCGTTCTCGATCAGTTGGCCCCATTCGCAGCCGAACTGGAACTTGTTGCGCGCGTCGTCGATGGACCAGGACCTGTTGGTCCGCATCAGGATGCCGTGCTCGATGCCCGCGATCAGTTGTTCGAGGGAGTGCTCGCCCGGCTCGATGTTGAGGTTGGCCATGCGGTCGATCGGCGCACGGTTCCAGCCACAGGCGCGGCTGTTGGCCACACCGTCCAGGCCGGAGCGGAACTGCGACAAAGCGCCACCCAGTGGACGCAGCAGCAGGCCGTCGCGGATCAGGAACTGCTTGCTGGCCGGAGTGCCGTCATCATCGAAGCTGTAGCTGGCCAGTTCTTCGCCGATGGTCGGGTCGAAGGTCACGTTCAGCAGGCTGGAACCGTACTGCAGGTAGCCGAAGTCACTGGCTTTGACGAAGCTGGTGCCCGCGTAGTTACGCTCGTCACCGAGGATGCGGTCCATCTCCAGCGGGTGGCCGATCGATTCGTGAATCTGCAGCATCATCTGGTCGGGCATCAACAGCAGGTCGCGCGGGCCACTGGGCGTATTAGGGGCCAGCAGCAACTGTAGGGCCTCGTCGGCGACCCGGCTGGCGGCGCCAACCAGGCCACAACGCTCAACGATCTCGTAACCGCCTTGCTGGCCGAAATTGTCGCGGCCCAGGCTGCGGCTCTGGCTGTCCTGGCCGTTGCTGGCAGTTACCCCCAGCCCCGGGAACAGAAAGCGCTGGGCATGGCGCAGCTCGGCGCCGGCTGAGTTCAGGTAGGTCTGCTCGACCAGGCTCAGGCCCAGACTGGCCTGCCAGTCCACCAGGCGGCTGTCCTTGGGTACGCTGGCTGATTCCGCGGCGAGCAGGCCAAGGCAGTCGGCCAGGCTGGGCACGGGCTGGTCGAGGTTGGGCGAGATGTGGTCGTGGCGGGCGCTGGTCACCGGTTGCCCGCGCAGGTCCAGCAGGCTATGCCGGGCGATCTGCCGGGCCAGGGCTTCGGCGTGCTCCAGGGCGCGCTGCAGGCCGGCCTGCGACAGATCGGCGGTGGCCGCATAGGCCTCCACGCCATTGACCCGTACGGTAAGCATTGCGCCCTCGTCCTGGCTGAACGAGGGTGGCTCGGCCACATTGCGGCGAACCGAAAGCGCCTGGTGCGACTGTTTCACATGGCGCAGGGAAAACAACTCGGCCTTGCTGCGCAGCGCGGCAAAGCGCTGGCGCAGCAGGGCGCTGGAATCGAACATGTGCAAGCCTCCGTGTACACGGTAGCTCCCCCTAGAACCACTCGTCCTGCATCGCGAGGCAAGTGTTGTCGCGCGCCTCGAGCAATGCCAGCTCATTATGGCAGCCTGGTACTTCCCAGGTCAGGAAATAACGGGCGGCCTGCAGCTTGCCGAGGTAAAAGTCGCGATCGGCAGCGTCGGCCTTGAGCAGCCCGAGTTCGGCGTGGACTGCCTGTTCCAGCCACCGCCAGCCGATTACACAGTGGCCGAAGGCCTTCAGGTACAGGGCCGAGTTGGCCAGGGCGCCGGCGACTTTACCCTGGGCCAGGTCAGCGAGCAGGGTCAGGGTGACCCCTTGCAGGCGGTTGACCAGTTGCTCCAGTGGCTGGCGCAGCGGGTCGAGGTTGGGGTGATGGCTGGCGCGCTCGCCGGTGGCGGCGATTCGGCGAAGCAGTTGCTTGAGGCCAGCGCCATTGTTCTGCGCCAGCTTGCGGCCGAGCAGGTCGAGCGACTGGATGCCCTCGGTGCCTTCGTGGATCGGGTTCAGGCGGTTGTCGCGGTAGTACTGCTCCACTGGGTATTCGCGGGTATAGCCGTGGCCGCCGAGAATCTGGATCGCCAGTTCGTTGGCCTTGAGGCAGAACGCCGAGGGCCAGGACTTGACGATCGGGGTCAGCAGATCGAGCAGTTCCTGCGCCTGGTTGCGGGCGCTCTCATCACTGCCGGTCTGCGTGTCGTCGAACAGGCGCGCGGCGTACAGGCCAAGATCGAAGGCGCCTTCGACGTAGGCTTTCTGCGCCAGCAGCATGCGTTTCACATCGGTGTGCTGAATGATCGGCACCGCGCTGCTGTGCGGATCCTTGTTGTCCGGCAGGCGGCCCTGCGGGCGCTGGCGGGCGTATTCCAGCGAATACAGGTAGCCGGCATAACCCAGCATCACCGCGCCCATGCCGACGCCAATACGCGCCTCGTTCATCATCTGGAACATGCAGGCCAGGCCTTGATGCGGCTGGCCGACCAGATAGCCGACGCATTGGCCGTTGTCACCGAAGTTGAGCGCCGTGGAGGTGGTGCCGCGCCAGCCCATCTTGTGGAACAGCCCGGCCAGCAGCACATCGTTGCGCGGACCGCAGCTGCCGTCGGGGTTGACGTGGTACTTGGGCACGATGAACAGCGAGATGCCCTTCACCCCAGGCGGTGCGTCCGGCAGCTTGGCCAGGACCATGTGCACGATGTTTTCCGACAGCTCGTGGTCGCCGCCGGAGATGAAGATCTTGTTGCCCTTGAGCCGATAGCTGCCGTCGCCGGCAGGTTCAGCGCGGGTGCGGATGTCGGCCAGCGACGAGCCGGCGTGGGGTTCGGTCAGGGCCATGGTGCCGAAGAAGCGGCCCTCTATCATCGGCTGCAGGAACAGGCGCTTCTGCTCCTGCGTGCCGAAGCTTTCGATCAGGTTGGCCGCGCCCATGGTCAGGAACGGGTAGGCTGTGGTGCCGGCGTTGGCGGCCTGGAAGTGCGCGAAGCACGCTTGCGAGACCAGGCTGGGCAGTTGCATACCACCTGCGTCGTAGTCGCGGTTGGCGTTGAGGAAACCGGCCTCCAGGAACGCGTCGACGGCGGGTTTCACCTCGGGGATCAGCTCGGCGCGGCCGTCGACGTAGCGCGGCTCGTTTTCATCGGCTTTGCGGTTGTGCGGGGCGAAGAACTTCTCGGCGATGGTGCGCGCGGTGGTCAGCGCGGCGTCGAAGGTTTCGCGGCTGTGTTCGGCGAAGCGTGGGCGCTGGGTGAGGGCTTCGGCGTCGAGGACTTCGTAGAGCTCGAAGGCGAGGTTGCGGGGGCTGAGCAGGGTCTCGGGCATGGGGGCGGTCCTTGAGCGGGCTTGAGGCGAGTCTAGGATCGGCCGAATAAGACTGGCTACCATGATCGATACAAATGATGTTCAGTCACAGATCCTCGTATTTGGAGCGTCTGATGTTGATTGACGGGGGAAGGGGCTGGGTAGAGTGAGCGTCAACGGAACCAGATGCTCGCAGCAAGCATTCCAGCACCTGCGAGATCAAAAGGCATGCAGCTATCAGTCTTGGTACCTACGAGCGTCGCAGAAATTTCCTACGTCCAAAGTGATCTCTGGACAGGTGTGGCATTAGCCGCAAACTTCGTAACCTCCCGAGGGGATGAGGGACGTTTTTTTGCGAGCGACGGGAAAGACTACGCCAATACCCGTAGGGTTGTGAGTCAGCGGTGGGTACCGTTGGGCGAAAATGAGCGAAGTTTCGCCAGGCTGGCGGTATCTGGTGGCTTAGGCGTAACTCTGAGTCGCGCATCTTGGAAAGATAGTGTGGCACCTGCTCGGTCACGGATGCCCGCTTTGTTCGCCGCAGCAGCTTCGGCGCCTGTAAGACCGAGCGCCGCCCGCGCGGCGCATCGCGAGCTGGCGCTCGCTCCTACGTTTGTTTCGGGCCAGTGAGGCCTGTGACAGGCGTGCGCGACCGCCTTGTTCATACGACACAATATCAAGCCATGCGCCAAAGCGTTCGCGCGCAAATCCCACAGGAATGATTGGCCCGAAACAAACGTAGGAGCGAGCGCCAGCTCGCGATGCGCCGCGCGGGCGGCGCTCGATCTCACAGGCGCTGAAAATGTTGTGTCGGTCACCTGTCAGCCCACCCCCAATCTCAAGGCGGACACCCATAAAAAAAGGAGAGCCAAAGCTCTCCCTTTCCCTCAACAACCCTCAGCCTCAGCCAATCGTCATCAAGCTGGCGTTACCACCGGCCGCCGCAGTATTCACACTAACCGCGCGCTCAATCACCAGCCGCTCCAGCGCAATCTGATGATCCCCGCTGGACAACCCGTGCACACCCACGATCGCCCCGCCACGCTTGGCCACCTGCTGGCAAACGCCACGCAGCTGGTCCGAGTCGCCATGGTGGATCACGGCGTCGAACGCCACTTCATCCTTGTTCCAGTCCGCCACCAGCTTCACCTTGGCCTGCAACTCACGCGGCAGGCGCGCGCGCAAGGCCTTGCCCGGTTCGCTGTCAGCCCACACCGCCGAGCTGCCAACAGCCAGCACCGCGGCGAGCTGCGCCAGCAGGTCGGTTTCATTGTCGGCCAGGCACAGCACATGCTCGCGCGGCAGGATGGTGTAGCTGTTGCGCTCACCGGTCGGGCCTGGCAGCAGGCGGGCGATGCCGCTCTGCGACTGGCCAGCGAACTGGTCGCACAGCGCGGCCAGGTCGGCCAGCTGATTGCTCTCGGCCCAGGCCTTCAAACCGTGCAGCGGCTTCACCAGTTGCTCATGCAGGGTACGGTCCGGCTTGCCTTCGCCATCCTGTTGCTGGAAGTGGCGGCCAATCGCGTCGGCCGGGCGGGTCGACAGCAGGCGATACAGGTACAGCGGGCCGCCGGCTTTCGGGCCGGTACCAGACAGGCCTTCACCACCGAAGGGCTGCACGCCTACCACGGCGCCAACGATGTTGCGGTTGACGTACATGTTGCCGGCGTTGGCGGTTTCCACCACCTTGGCGATGGTCTCGTCGATGCGGGTGTGCACGCCGAGGGTCAGGCCATAGCCGGAGTTGTTGATCTGCTCGATCAACTGGTCGAGGTTGCGGCGGTTGTAGCGCACCACGTGCAGCACTGGGCCGAAGATTTCACGCTTCAGCTCGTCGAAGCTGTCCAGCTCGATCAGGGTCGGCATGACGAAGGTGCCGCGCTTGATCTCGGCAGCATCGGCGATCGCGACCTGGTAGACCGAGCGGCCTTTTTCACGCATGCCCTGGATGTGCTTCTCGATACCGGCCTTGGCTTCGGCGTCGATCACCGGGCCAATGTCCACTGCCAGGCGGTCCGGGCAGCCCAGGCGGCTTTCAGCCATGGCCCCCTTGAGCATTTCGATCACGCGGTCGGCGGAGTCTTCCTGCAGGCACAGCACACGCAGGGCCGAGCAACGCTGGCCGGCACTGTCGAAGGCCGACGATACCACGTCGATCACCACTTGCTCGGTGAGCGCAGAAGAGTCGACGATCATGGCGTTCTGGCCACCGGTTTCGGCGATCAGCGGGATCGGCCGCCCCTGGTTGTCCAGGCGGCCGGCGACGTTGCGCTGCAGCAGGCGCGCGACTTCGGTGGAACCAGTGAACATCACGCCTTTGACCCGCTCGTCACCAACCAGGCCGGCACCCACGGTTTCACCGCGCCCTGGCAGCAACTGCAGTACACCTTCCGGAATGCCGGCTTCCAGTAACAGGCGCACGGCCTGCGCGGCGATCAGTGGGGTCTGTTCGGCAGGCTTGGCCAGTACCGGGTTGCCGGCAGCCAGGGCTGCGGCCACCTGGCCGGTGAAAATCGCCAGCGGGAAGTTCCATGGGCTGATGCAGACCACCGGCCCCAGCGGGCGGTGCGCGTCATTGCTGAAGTCGTTGCGGGCCTGCACCGCGTAGTAGCGCAGGAAGTCCACCGCCTCGCGCACTTCGGCGATGGCGTTGGCAAAGGTCTTGCCGGCTTCGCGAATCAGCAGCCCCATCAACGGCTGGATTTCTGCCTCCATCAGGTCGGCGGTACGCTCCAGAATCGCGGCGCGCTCTGCCGGCGGGGTGGCCTGCCAGATCGGCGCCGCGTTGATGGCGCACTGGATGGCATTGTCCACGTCGGCGACCGTGGCTTCCTGCACATGGCCTACCACATCGCGATGGTCTGCCGGGTTCAGCACCGCTACCGCAGCCGCCTCACTGGCGGCGCAGGCCAGCAGCGGGGCGGCTTTCCAGTCATTGTGAGCGGTGGCCAGCATGGCGCAGGACAGCGAAGCCAGGCGGTGCTCGTTGGCCATGTCGATACCGGCCGAGTTGGCCCGTTCGCTGCCATACAGGTCACGCGGCAATGGGATGCGCGGGTGCGGCAAGCCGATGCTGCCCTCCTGGGTGCCCATGCGTTCGATGCTGGCGACCGGGTCGGCGACCAGTTCCTGGATCGAGATCGAGTGGTCGGCAATGCGGTTGACGAACGAGGTGTTGGCGCCGTTTTCCAGCAGGCGACGCACCAGGTAGGCCAGCAACGTTTCGTGGGTGCCCACCGGAGCATAGACGCGGCATGGGCGGTTCAGCTTGCCATCGGCCAGCTTGCCGACCACCTGCTCGTACAGGGGCTCGCCCATGCCGTGCAGGCACTGGAACTCGTACTGGCCCGGGTAATAGTTCTGCCCGGCAATATGGTAGATGGCCGACAGGGTGTGGGCGTTGTGGGTGGCGAATTGCGGGTAGATGGCCTCGGGTACGGCCAGCAGCTTGCGTGCGCAGGCCACGTAGGACACGTCGGTGTACACCTTGCGCGTGTATACCGGGTAGCCCTCCAGCCCCTCGACCTGGGCGCGCTTGATCTCGCTGTCCCAGTAGGCACCTTTGACCAGGCGGATCATCAGGCGGTGGCGGCTGCGCTTGGCCAGGTCGATAACGTAGTCGATCACGTACGGGCAGCGCTTCTGGTAGGCCTGGATGACGAAGCCGATGCCGTTCCAGCCAGCCAGCGCCGGCTCGAAGCACAGGCGCTCGAGCAGGTCCAGCGACAGCTCCAGGCGGTCGGCTTCCTCGGCATCGATGTTCAGGCCGATGTCGTATTGCTTGGCCAGCAAGGTCAGCGACAGCAGGCGCGGGTACAGCTCTTCCATCACCCGCTCGTACTGGGCCCGGCTGTAGCGCGGGTGAAGCGCCGACAGCTTGATCGAGATGCCTGGGCCTTCATAGATGCCGCGGCCATGCGAAGCCTTGCCGATCGAGTGGATGGCCTGCTCGTAGGACGCCAGGTATTTCTGCGCGTCGTGCTCGGTGAGGGCGGCCTCGCCGAGCATGTCGTAGGAATAACGGAAGCCCTTGGCCTCGAAGCGGCTGGCATTGGCCAGGGCTTCGGCAATGGTTTCGCCCGTGACGAACTGCTCGCCCATCAGGCGCATGGCCATGTCGACACCCTTGCGGATCATCGGCTCGCCGCTCTTGCCGATGATGCGGGTGAGCGAGGAGGTGAGGCCGGCTTCGTTGTGCGTGCTGACCAGCTTGCCGGTCAGCAGCAGGCCCCAGGTGGCGGCGTTGACGAACAGCGACGGGCTGTTGCCCAGGTGCGGCTGCCAGTTGCCGTTGCTGATCTTGTCGCGGATCAGTGCGTCACGGGTGCCCTTGTCGGGGATGCGCAGCAGGGCTTCGGCCAGGCACATCAGGGCCACGCCTTCCTGCGAAGACAGCGAGAACTCCTGCAGCAGGCCCTGAACGATGCCCGCCCGGCCGCCGGCGCTTTTCTGGTTGCGCAGTTTCTCGGCAATGCCGGCGGCCAGCTTGTTGGTCGCCTCGGCCAGCGGTGCGCTGAGGCGCGCCTGTTCCAGCAACATCGGTACCACTTCCTGCTCGGGGCGGCGGTATGCGGCGGTAATGGCCGAGCGCAGTACCGACTGGGGCAGGATGCTCTCGGCGAATTCCAGGAAGCACTGGTGACCATGGTCAGGCTGGACCTCGCCGGCGTCATCGGCCAGGCTGCCGGCATGGCCGTTGAGGTCGTTCAGGGTCGCGCCACCCTCGAGCTTCTCCAGGTAATTGAAGATCGCCTGCTTGATCAACCAGTGCGGCGTGCGGTCTATCGACTGCGCTGCTGCCTTGAGTCGCTCACGGGTAGGGTCATCGAGTTTGACCCCAAGGGTGGTCGTCGCCATTTCTTATCCTCGTTATTGCCACGGCTGTGGCCTAAGCTGGCGCCAAGATTAGCTGTAGGACAATTCGGGTGCAACCAGGTGCAACCCGAATTTTTCGAGGAAAAGGTGCAACTCGTCCGACAGTGATTTCCGTACAGGGCGAGGGGTCGTTTTTGGCGCGGTTAAATCGCGAAAACGACCTCTTCGCTCCAAAAAGGGGCAAAAAATCGGCTTCGTCGGAAAATGCACGGGCAGGTGCAACTTGCAAATGAAAAATGGTTGCACCCACTTTGCGTTGTTGCATAGCATTCGCCGCCTGGGTGCAACCGCAAACGCTGCGGTTGTGCATGAGATAAAAACAAACGCCAGGGCACACACATGGGCAACCCACTAACGATCACCTTCGTGATCTACATCGCGGCAATGGTGCTGATCGGCTTCGCCGCCTATCGCTCCACCAACAACCTTTCCGACTACATTCTGGGCGGGCGCAGCCTGGGCAGCGTGGTAACCGCACTGTCTGCCGGTGCTTCCGACATGAGTGGCTGGCTGCTGATGGGCCTGCCGGGCGCCATCTACTTCGCTGGCCTGTCCGAGGCCTGGATCGCCATCGGCCTGACCGTGGGTGCCTACCTGAACTGGCTGTTCGTGGCCGGTCGCCTGCGCGTGCAAACCGAGCACAACGGTGACGCGTTGACCCTGCCGGATTATTTCTCCAGCCGCTTCGACGACAATAGCGGCTTGCTGCGCATCATTTCCGCCATCGTCATCCTGGTGTTCTTCACCATCTACTGCGCTTCCGGCATCGTTGCCGGTGCCCGTCTGTTCGAAAGCACCTTCGGCATGCCCTACGAAACCGCCTTGTGGGCTGGCGCTGCCGCCACCATCGCCTACACCTTCGTGGGTGGCTTCCTGGCGGTGAGCTGGACCGACACGGTGCAGGCGTCGCTGATGATCTTTGCGTTGATCCTCACGCCGGTGATCGTGCTGATCTCCACAGGTGGCTTCGACACTACCTTCGCGGCCATCGAGGCGGTCAACCCGGCCAACTTCGACATGTTCAAAGGCGCAACCTTCATCGGCATCATCTCGCTGATGGGTTGGGGCCTGGGCTATTTCGGCCAACCACACATCCTGGCGCGCTTCATGGCGGCCGACTCTGTGAAGTCGATTGCCAACGCCCGCCGCATCTCCATGGCCTGGATGATCCTGTGCCTGGCCGGTACCTGCGCCGTGGGCTTCTTCGGCATCGCCTATTTCTCGGCCAACCCTGATCTGGCTGGCCCGGTCACCGAAAACCACGAGCGCGTGTTCATCGAACTGGCGAAGATTCTGTTCAACCCCTGGATTGCCGGCGTATTGCTGTCGGCCATTCTGGCGGCGGTGATGAGCACCCTGAGCTGCCAGTTGCTGGTCTGCTCCAGTGCCCTGACCGAAGACTTCTACAAAGCCTTCCTGCGCAAGCATGCGTCGCAGCGTGAGCTGGTGTGGGTCGGCCGCCTGATGGTGCTGGCGGTGGCCCTGATCGCCATCGCCATGGCGGCCAACCCGGAAAACCGTGTGCTGGGCCTGGTGGCCTATGCCTGGGCCGGCTTCGGTGCAGCCTTCGGCCCGGTGGTGCTGATTTCGGTCCTGTGGAAAGGCATGACCCGTAACGGCGCGCTGGCCGGTATCGTGGTCGGTGCACTGACCGTGATCCTGTGGAAGCAGATCGATGTCTGGGGCCTGTACGAAATAATCCCGGGCTTCCTGCTGGCGAGCATTGCCATCGTCGTGGTGAGCAAGCTGGGCAGCCCTTCGCAGGCGATGGTGCAGCGCTTCGAGACGGCTGATGCGGCGTACCACGCTGACAAGTAATACCCGCTGAGCCGGCGGCGCCTGCTTCCACAGGGTTTGCACGGAACCTGAAACCAGTGCGGTCCGTGTGGGAGCGGGCAAGCCCGCGAAGAAGCCGCCGCCGATCGACGGCCAGGCCTGACGCCGCCTGCAAGGCAAGGTAAACTTGCCGCCTTCGCAGGAGTTGCCATGAACTATCGTCACGCCTTCCACGCCGGCAACCACGCCGACGTCCTCAAACACATCGTGCTGACCCGCCTCATCGCCCTGATGTCGCGCAAGGAGCAGCCGTTCGCCTACATCGATACCCACGCAGGGCTTGGCCTGTACGACCTGCAGGGCGACCAGGCAAGCCGCACCGGCGAGTATCAGCAAGGTGTAGCCCGCCTGTGGAACCGCGATGACCTGCCGGCCATGGCCGCTGACTACCTGCGCGTCATCAAGCGTTTGAACGCCGACGGCGAGCTGCGCTACTACCCTGGTTCGCCTGAGCTGGCCCGGCGTTTGATGCGCCAGCAGGACCGTGCCCTGCTCAATGAGAAGCACCCGGAAGACGGGCCGCTGCTCAAGGAGAACATGAAGAAAGACCCGCGCGTTACCGTGCACCTGGGTGAAGGCTGGTACGTGCCGCGGGCCTTGCTGCCTGTGCAGGAAAAGCGCGCGATCATGCTGATCGACCCGCCGTTCGAGCAGGCCGATGAGCTCAAGCGCTGCACCACGGCCATGAAAGAGGCCATTGGGCGCATGCGCCAGACGGTTGCAGCCATCTGGTACCCGATCAAGGACCAGCGTTCGTTGACACGCTATTACCAGGACCTGACCAGCACCGGCGCACCCAAGCTGCTGCGGGTGGAGCTGTATGTGCACCATCAGGACAGCCCCCAGGGGCTCAATGGTTCTGGCTTGGCCATCGCCAACCCGCCGTGGGGGTTGGAAGACGAGCTCAAGGAGTTGCTGCCGTGGCTGGCCAAGGAGCTGGCGCAGACTGCCGGTAGCTACCGCATGGACTGGCTGATCGCCGAGTAGGCCGCACCTCGATTCCTTGTAGGAGCGGCCTTGTGTCGCGATAGGGCCGCAAAGCGGCCCCGGCAATTTCTGCCGCGAAGCTGAGAAACTGGGGCCGCTTCGCGCCCCTTTCGCGACACAAGGCCGCTCCTACAACGACCGCGCAGTTCGTGATCTTTGCGTTATAATCCCGCCTTTTAGTCGCCACCCGCCCAAGCGGCCGCTGGCGCATCTCTACCGAATGAAGAGGCTGATCCCTTGGCATTGACGATTCTTGGCCTGTCCGGCGCCCTTAGCCATGACCCTTCCGCGGCCCTGTACATTGATGGCAAGCTGATTGCCGCCGCCGAAGAAGAGCGCTTCGTGCGTGACAAGCATGCGAAGAACCGCATGCCCTACGAGTCGGCGAAGTTCTGCCTGGAGCAGGCAGGCATCAAGCCATCCGACGTCGACGTGGTTGCCATCCCGTTCGCGCCCATCAGCCTGTTCGGCAAGGCGCGCTGGCACTACGCCAAGCGCTACTGGTACGCCCCGGATCGCGCCCTCGATGCAATCCTGATGGGCAACCGCCGCTACAAGCGCTACCGCAAGAAGATCGTCTGGTGCCTGGAGCAACTGGGCTTCGACCCGAAAAAGATCAAGATCGAGCCGGTCGAGCACCACCTGGCCCATGCTTCCAGTGCCTATCACTGCTCGGGCTTCAAGGAAAAAACGGCCATCCTCGGCATTGACGGTAAAGGCGAGTACGCCACCACCTTCTTCGGCTACGGCGAAAACGGCAAGATCCACAAGATCAAGGAATTCTTCGACCCGGACTCGTTGGGTGGCCTGTACGGTGCCATTACCGAGTTCCTCGGTTTCGAGATGCTCGATGGCGAGTTCAAGGTCATGGGCATGGCGCCGTATGGCGATGCCAGCAAATACGACTTCTCGCGCCTGGCCAGCTTCGAGAACGGTGAACTGGTGATCAACACCGAATACGCCAACGTCATCGGCCTGCGCCGCCATAAAGAAAAGGGCAAGGGCTTCTACTTCTCGCCCAAGCTGATCGAGTGGCTGGGGCCCAAGCGCGAAGGCGATATCGCCGACGAGCCGTACATCCATTACGCGGCCAGCATGCAGGCGTTGTTCGAGAAGATCGCCCTGCAGATGATCGACCACTACCTGGGCGACACCCTGCGCGAAACCGGCAAGCTGGCGTTTGCCGGCGGCTGCGCGCTGAACGTCAAGCTCAACCAGAAGATCATCGCCCGCCCGGATGTCAAAGAGCTGTTCGTGCAGCCGGCTTCCGGCGACGCCGGTACTGCGGTTGGCGCTGCGGCCTACGTGTCCCACGCCCGTGGCGTACCGGTCGAGAAGATGGAGCACGTCTACCTCGGCCCGTCCTATTCCAACGAGGACGTGATCGCTGCCTGCGCTCGGCACCCGAATGCACCGGCGTGGCGCAAGCTCGACGACATGCCGCAGCGTATCGCCAAGATCATGGTCGATGGCAACCCGGTGGCCTGGTTCCAAGGCCGCATGGAGTTTGGCCCGCGCGCCTTGGGCGGGCGTTCGATCATCGGTTGCCCGAGCGTGCCGGGCGTCGCCAACCGTATCAACGAGCAGATCAAGTTCCGCGAGCGCTGGAGACCTTTCTGCCCGTCGATGCTCGACACTGTCGCCCCGCAGATGATCAAGGTCGATCACCCGGCGCCGTTCATGACCTTCACCTTCGAAGTGGCTGAAGAGTGGAAAACCCGTGTGCCGGAGGTGGTTCACGAGGACGGTACCTCGCGTGCCCAGGTGCTCAAGCGTGAGTACAACCCGCGCTACTACGACATGATGAAGGCGCTCGAAGACCTGACCGGCAACGGCGTGTCGCTGAACACCTCGCTGAACCGCCGTGGCGAGCCGATGATCTGCTCGCCGACCGACGCCCTGAACATGTTCTTCGGCTCGGACCTGCAGTACCTGATCATGGAAGACATCCTGGTTGTGAAGGACGGCGCTGCCGCCTATGACCAGCCGCTCTGAACCGCGCATCCTGCAGTTCTGCCATGGCTATGACGGGCCGTTTCTGGACTGTGCCCGTCAGTACGCCAGCCTGTTCCAGGGGCGTGGCTACCGGGTCACCACGGTGTTCCTCACGGGGGCAGCCGACCCGCAAGTAGCGGCGGGTTGCGCCTCGGACGAGGTGTTGTTCCTGGGCTTCAGCTCCAAGGCCGTGCGTGGTCTCAAGCTGGGCGCGATCCGCGCCCTGCGGCGGATTGCGGCCGAGCGCAATTTTGCGTTCTGCATCGCCCACCGCTTCAAGCCGATCTATGTGGCGTTGCTGGCTACTGGCCTGCCGGTGATCGGCGTGCACCATGCCTTTGGTGACTACCAGCGCAAGGGGCGGCGCATTTTCGCCAACCTGTTCGGCAAACGCCTGAGCCTGCTCGGGGTGTCGGATGCCGTACGCGACGACATGCGCCGTTGCTTGCCGCAGTGGCCGGCCGAACGCATCCAGACGCTGTACAACCGTATCGACATCGAGGCCCTGCAGGTGACCCAGGTGCCGCGCGCCGAGGCGCGGCAGGCGCTGGGCCTGGATGCGCAGGCATGGATCGTCGGCAATGTCGGCCGGCTGCACCCGGACAAGGACCAGGCCACGCTTTTGCGCGGTTTTGCCCAGGCACTGCCCGGGCTGCCGGCCGGCGCCCGGATGGCGATCCTTGGCAAGGGGCGTCTGGAAGGCAAGCTCAAGGCCCTGGCTGGCGAACTGGGTATTGCCGGGCAGGTCGACTTCCTTGGCCAGGTGCCGGACGCGCGCCGTTACTTCCGGGCTTTCGACGTGTTCGCCCTGAGCTCCGACCATGAGCCGTTCGGCATGGTCCTGCTCGAGGCCATGGTAGCCGGGGTGCCCGTGTTGGCCACCGCCTGTGGCGGTGCCCGCGAGGTGGTCGAGGGCGTTGGCGTGCTGTTCCCGCTGGGCGACCCCGGGCAGTTGGCCCAGGGCCTGGAACATATGGCCGTGCTCGACGGGCAGCAGCGCCAGGCCTGTGCCGAACACATGCTGCAACGCCTGCGTGAGCGCTTTTCCGACCAGGCCGTGCGCGAGGCCTTCTGGCAACTGCCGCAGGTGCGTGCGCTGGTGGGGCAGGGGTGATGCTCAATCGTATTCAGGCTTGGCGCGAACGCGGCTGGCAAGTGATCGACGCCCACGCCTATGCCCAGGCGTGGGCCCGCTTTGGCGGCAGCGTCGCGACTCACCCGCTGGTGGTCGAGCAACTGGCTGACCTGGCGCAGATACCCGTGCGCTACCTTGGCTGGCACCAGAATGGCGAGCTGAAAGCCGCCATTGCGACCTGGGGGCGCCACCTGGCCCTGTCCAAGGACGTGCTCAAACGCGCCGGCAAGAAAGCCCTGTTCGACCTCGGCAACGCCGAAATCATCCTGCCGGCCGCACCCGATGCCGGCGCACCGCTGCGTCACAGCGTGCGCTACCTGTCCGAACTGAACCAGGGCCGCTTCAGCGGGCTCAAGGTGCAGAAGGAACAGCTGGCCATGGCCCGCGCGCACGAAGACCTGTCGAAGAAGTTCCGCTACAACCAGCGCCGCGAGCTGCGCCTGCTGGAAGAGGCGGGCGGGGTGGTGCGCCCGATCAGCGCGTTCAGCGCACAGGAAATCGCCAGCATGTACTGCGACCTGTTCCAGCGCCGCTGGGGCTTCCCGGCCACCGGTGCCGAGCGCATGGCCGATGTGCTGGAGCGGCTGCGTGAGCTGCTGATCGGCTCGGTACTGCTGCTGGACGGCAAGCCGATTGCGATCCAGCTGGTGTACCGTGTCGAGGCACCGCAGTGGGTCAGCGTGGAGTACATCAACGGCGGTGTCGACCCCGAAACCAAGGCCTTCAGCCCAGGTAGCGTGTTGAGCTTCCTCAACACCCAGGCGGCCTGGGACGACGCCCGAGCGCGCAACAAGCCGCTGCGGTTCTCGTTCGGTCGTGCCGACCGCGAGTACAAGGAGCGTTGGTGCAACCCCGTGCCGGTGTACCAGGTATGAGTCGCAAGCAGCAGTTGCTCAAGCGCCACCGGCGCAACAAACGCCTGGCGCTCCTGGCAGGGCTGGTCGGGCTGGTCGCCTTGGGCCTGGCCACATGGTGGTGGCTGCCGCTTTTGCTGTTGCCGCTGCTGTGGGCTGCGCATGAGGCGTGGTTTGCCGACCATCTGTTCTACACCCCGGGCGAAGATTACGCCTACGACTTCGGGGAGCACACCCGGCCCGTGGCCGCGCGCTTGCAGGCCGGTCTGCTCAAGGCCGACTGCGTGCTGCAGGGCGGGGAAACCCTGGTGCTCGAACTGCACATAAAAAGCAGTTGGCTGGGGCGTTTTCTCGATCCGCGGGTCGAACTGCTGGCGGGCGAGCAGGCCGACCAGCAAACCTTCGAGCGCGGTGTCGCCGGCTTGCGTTATCTCAACCTCACCGGCCTGGCCGCCCCCCTGCAGGCCGGCACACTGCGCTTGCGTGGCCGGCATTGCCGGCTGCTGGGCCAGCCGCGCTTGTGGATAACCCCGGCGGTCGAACTGCAACGGCGGCGGGTAATGGTGATTGCACCCCATGCCGATGACGCCGAGTTGGCTGCCTACGGGCTGTACAGCCAAGCGCAGGAAGCCTGGGTGGTCACGCTGACCGCCGGTGAAATCGAGGCCGAGCATTATCGGCAGATGGGCCTGGGCAAGGCCGAAGCCGCTCGCCTGAAAGGTCGCCTGCGCGCCTGGGACAGCATTGCCGTGCCGCGCTGGGCCGGGGTGGCGGAATCTCGTTGTGTGCAGTTGGGCTACTTCTGCCTGCAATTGCCTGCCATGCAGGCGGCGCCCGATCGGCCTGCGGCGTCTCGTGAAGCCGACATGGCCGATATCCGCCCGTTCCGCCAGTTCAACCCGTTCCCGCTGCCCGCCGACCTGGACGGTGCCCCTACCTGGCACAACCTGTTGGCCGACTTGCGGGCTGTGCTCGAGTTGGCCAGGCCCGAAGTGCTGGTGCTGCCGCACCCCCAGCTGGACCCGCACCCCGATCATGTCTGCGCCCAGGCCGCGGTGCTCGAAGCCTTGCAGGGGCTGGCCTGGAAGCCACAGACCCTGCTGTGCTACGCCAACCACCTGCATGACAACGATCGCTGGCCAATGGGCGATAGCGGTGACGGCGTGGCGTTGCCGCCGCAGTTGAGCGCGGATCAGGCCTGGGCCCCCTGCAGCCTGGTACTGGACCTGGCCAGCCAGCGTGACAAGGCAATGGCGCTGGGCATGATGCACGACCTGCAACCGCCAGCCCCCTTCAAGCGTCGCCTGCGCCGCTTGCTGCAGCGGTGGCTGGCCGGTCGCCGCCCGTCGCCTTATGGGGAGAACGAGTTCTTCCGCAAGGCGGTGCGCCGGCATGAGCTGTTCTGGCGGCGTGAGCTGTAAAACTGACCGCGTTGGCGCAGAGCGCCCAAGGAACATGATGAAAGTCCTATTTCTAGTACAGAAGGAACAGCGCGCGATCCTGGATCGCCTGTACGACGGCGTCGCGGCCAACTGCGAATGCGACCTGCGCTGGTTGACCAGCGAAGACCAACGCAACCTGCGCCGCTACTTCAAGCGCCAAGTGCAGGTCGAGCGCTATGACCGCATTGTTTTCTTTCTGCGCTTCAAGCAGGAAATCCGCCAGGTCGCGTTCATTCGTACCGTGCCGAACCTGGTCATACTCGAGCACGACGCCTACCAGAACTACATCCCGTGCAAGTACACCGGCAAGTTCAGCGCCCACTACCGGCAACTGCCCTGGGCGCGTGTGATCAGCTCTGGCTACATGGTCAGCGAGCGCCTGCGCCAGGAAGGCTTCGATGCGGTATTCGTGCCCAAGGGTTATGACGAGCAGTTGCTGGCTGACCAAGGGCGCGAGCGCGATATCGAACTGGCCTTCGTCGGCAGTGTCAACAGCGTGGCCTACAGCGGCCGCAAGGCGCTGCTGGACGAGTTGGGGCAGGTCGAGGACCTGCTGGTAACCCGCACCAAGTCGGGCGAAGACTATTGCAACACGCTCAACCGAATCCGGTTTTTCGTCAGCGCCGATGTCGGCATGGGCGAATACATGATCAAGAACTTCGAGGCCATGGCCTGCGGCTGTGTACTGCTGGCCTATGACCAGGGCGAGCAGGAAAACCGTGCGTTGGGTCTACAGGACATGCACAACGTGGTGTTGTATGACACCATCCCGACCCTTCAGGCCAAGCTGCGACGCTTGCGTGCCGAGCCTGAGCTGGCGCGGCAGATTGCCGAAAACGGCCGCCATCTGGCGGTTTCCCGTTTCAGCTTCGGCGCTGTAGGCCGTAGCATCGTCGAGCACATGCGCCCAGCGCTCAGGCCCCGCCCGCCATTGTCTGCATGGCAGCGGCTGCGCCTGAAGCTGGGCTTCTAACATAAGAGCTTTGGCGCCCAGGAACGGGCGTTGAAAGCCGACAGTCGCAACGCGGGGGGAGTCCGGTGCGCTTTTCAAATGAGAGTGATGTCACGCTTGTCGTGACCAGTTGTGGGCGGTTCGACCTGCTCAAAGACACCCTTGAGAGTTTCGATCGCTACAACACGGCGCCCATTCGCGAGGTATTCATCACCGAAGATTCAGGTGACGATGCCGTGCATGACGCTGTGCCAGAGCACTGGAAACCGCACTGCAAGGTGTTCGTCAACCGCCCCAAGCTAGGCCAACTGGCGTCTATCGACCTGGCCTACAGCCACGTCAAGACGCCCTACATCTTCCATTGCGAGGACGATTGGCACTTCTATCGCCAAGGCTTCGTCGAGGACTCGCACGCCATTCTGGCTGCCAGCCCCGACCTGCTGCAGGTGTGGCTGCGCAGCCACGCCCACGACCTGGCCGTGCACAGCCCGTACATTCACCTCGGGGATCGGCAGGTGATCGCCGGCGTGCCGTGCTACCCCCTGTTGTCGGACAAGGCCGAATGGCAGGCGTTTTCGTTGAACCCCGGCCTGCGGCGGTTGAGCGATTACCAGCGCTGTGCGCCATTTGCCGCCTATGCTGGAGAAAAGGCGCTGTCCCGGCGTTATGCCGAGCTCAACCTGACAGCGGTCACGCTAGAAGGTGATGCGGTATTGCACACTGGGTTCGGTAATCACGTGACCGTACCCATTGAAGTGGAGCGCAAGGCCAAGCGCCGTCAGCGTGACCGGATGAAGCTGGCATTGACGCTGGTGGCAGGGGCCTTGATCGGCGCAGGTATTACCGTTTTTGTACAGTAACAACGCAGTCATGCCCGCGATTGCCCGCAGCAAGCCCCCCCGACAACGTCGATTGATGCTGGCCGAGCGATGTCTCGGCTGACCTCAACGCGCGAGCAGGGCGCCCTCGAATGCAGCGAGGGGGAAGCGCTCGCCGAGGTTTTCCCGCTCTATGTAACGCACCATGTGCTGCACATTGCGCCGGATCATGCGCGCTGACAGCGGCGGCCGCAGGAAGCGCATGTCGGCTACATCGATCAGGCCCAGGCGCTGGTCAGGGGTTACCACCACGTTGCCCAGGTGCAGCGAGCGGAAATACACACCGCTGCGGTGCAGCTGGCGGATCAGTTCGATCAGGCGCGGCAGGTAGATATCCCAGCTGAAACCTTCATCCCGAGACATTTGCAGCAAGGTGCGCCCCGGCAGAGGGCGATACAGCACCGCGGTGCGGCCTGGCATGTCGAGCTTGTGTTGGCTGATCACCTCGAGGGTGGGAATGCCCAGTTGTGCCAGGCGCGCAGCGTTGTCGACGAAGCGCTGCGAGTACGGGCGCAGCAGTGCAGATGAAATCAGACGTTTTCTACGAAAAACCTTGAGGAAATTACCATCTGCGAGCAGGTAGACTTTGGCGCCATGGCTGTCTGCCTCAAGCACCTGGGCGCCGTGTGTCAGCTGGTCGAAGTCGACCTGGTTGAGCCGCGAGCATTGCATGAATAGGGCCTTGTCGTCTGGCGAGCAAAATGACCGGCAATAATGCCGAAAATAATGCGGTAGCACCATGCATGGTGTCTTCGATTCATCGGGTAGGAAACGGGTTCGCCCACACAGCCCTGTAGCTCGGCCTTGCGATGATGCTGCCATGGGGGCGTGCCGAAAATGACGCCTGTGGTAAAATTTCCGGTTCAACCTGAACAGCGAGCTTGATAATGGCCGAAACACCGCGACCGGCGGAGCACACATCCAGCCTGAAGATCTACTTCCGGCTGCTGGGCTATGTGAAACCCTACGTTGGCATTTTCCTGCTGAGCATCATCGGTTTCGTGATCTTCGCCTCGACCCAGCCGATGCTGGCCGGCATCCTCAAATATTTCGTCGATGGGTTGAGCAACCCCGAAGCGGTGTTGTTCCCCAACGTGCCGTACCTGCGCGACCTGCAATTGCTTCAGGCCGTGCCGCTGCTGATCATCCTGATCGCCGCCTGGCAAGGCCTGGGCTCGTTCCTTGGTAACTACTTCCTGGCCAAGGTCTCCCTGTGCCTGGTGCACGACTTGCGGGTGGAGTTGTTCAACAAACTGCTGGTGTTGCCTAACCGCTACTTCGACAACCACAACTCCGGGCACCTGATTTCACGCATCACCTTCAACGTGACCATGGTTACCGGCGCTGCCACCGATGCCATCAAGGTAGTGATCCGCGAAGGCCTGACGGTGGTGTTCCTGTTCGCCTACCTGCTGTGGATGAACTGGCACCTGACCCTGGTGATGGTCGCCATCCTGCCGGTCATCGCGGTAATGGTCAGCGTTGCCAGCAAGAAATTCCGCAAGCAGAGCAAGAAGATCCAGGTAGCCATGGGCGACGTCACCCACGTTGCCTCTGAAACCATCCAGGGCTATCGCGTGGTCCGCAGCTTCGGTGGCGAGGCCTATGAGGAACAGCGTTTCGGCAAGGCCAGCTTGAGCAACACCGACAAGCAGCTGCGCATGACCAAGACCGGTTCGCTGTACACGCCGGTGTTGCAGCTGGTGATCTACACCGCCATGGCCGCGTTGATGTTCCTGGTGCTGTTCCTGCGGGGCGAGTCCACCGCCGGCGACCTGGTCGCCTACATCACCGCTGCCGGCCTGTTGCCCAAGCCGATTCGCCAGTTGTCGGAAGTCAGCTCGACCATCCAGAAGGGCCTTGCAGGTGCCGAAAGCATCTTCGAGCAACTGGACGAAGCCCCTGAGCTGGACACCGGCACGGTCGAGAAGGAGCGCGTGGAAGGGCACCTGGAAGTGCGCAACCTCAGCTTTACCTACCCTGGTACCGACCGCGAGGTGCTGAGCGACATCAGCTTCACTGCCGAGCCCGGGCAAATGATCGCCCTGGTTGGCCGCTCGGGCAGTGGCAAGTCGACGCTGGCTGCGCTGATCCCGCGCTTCTATCACCACAGCAAAGGGCAGATTCTGCTCGATGGCGTGGAGATCGAGAACTACCGCCTGCGCAACCTGCGCCGCCATGTGTCGCAAGTGACCCAGCATGTCACCCTGTTCAACGACACCGTGGCCAACAACATCGCCTACGGCGACCTGGCCGGCGCCCCGCGCGCAGACATCGAAGCCGCGGCGGCCGATGCCTACGCCAAGGAGTTCGTCGACCGTCTGCCGAAGGGCTTCGATACCGAAGTCGGTGAAAACGGCGTGCTGCTGTCCGGCGGTCAGCGCCAGCGCCTGGCAATTGCCCGTGCACTGCTGAAAAACGCCCCACTGCTGATTCTCGACGAGGCCACCTCTGCCCTGGACACCGAGTCCGAGCGGCATATCCAGGCGGCGCTGGACCACGTGATGCAGGGGCGGACCACGCTGGTCATCGCCCATCGCCTGTCCACCATCGAGAAGGCCGACCAGATCCTGGTGATGGATCAGGGCCGGTTGGTAGAGCGCGGTACCCATGCCGAGTTGCTTGCGGCAAATGGCCATTATGCCCGCCTGCATGCCATGGGCCTGGATGAGCCGGCCCAGGCCGACATCACCTGAACCCTCCTTGATCGGGGCCGTCATGGCCCCGATTGTCACGGGAATTTTCCATGGGCTATCTGGCCGTAAAGCCATTGACGACCCTGTGCTAATATCCTGCCCCTGTTCATTATTTCCATATGGGTTGCCCATGAAGTTGTCCATGCCGCGTTTCGATCAAGCCCCGGTACTGGTGGTCGGCGATGTCATGCTCGACCGCTACTGGCATGGCGGTACTTCGCGTATTTCGCCCGAGGCGCCAGTGCCGGTGGTCAAGGTCGATCAGATCGAGGATCGCCCCGGCGGTGCGGCCAACGTTGCCTTGAACATTGCCGCGCTGGGCGCACCCGCGTCGCTGATTGGCGTCACCGGCCAGGACGAGGCCGCCGACAGCCTGGCCAATAGCCTGCAGGCTGCCGGGGTGCGCTCGGTGTTCCAGCGCATTGCCCACCAGCCGACCATCGTCAAGCTCCGGGTCATGAGCCGACACCAGCAACTGCTGCGTATCGATTTCGAAGAGCCCTTCGCCACCGACCCGCTGTCGCTGGCCAGCGAGGTCGATAACCTGCTGGAGGGGGTCAAGGTGCTGGTCTTGTCCGACTACGGCAAGGGTGCGCTGAAAAACCACCAGGCCCTGATCCAGGCGGCCCGGGGCAAGGGCATTCCGGTGCTGGCCGACCCCAAGGGCAAGGATTTTTCCATCTACCGTGGCGCCAGCCTGATCACCCCCAACCTCAGCGAGTTCGAGACCATCGTGGGTCGATGCGTCGATGAGGGCGACCTGGTCGCCAAGGGTTTGCAACTGCTTCAGGACCTGGACCTGGGCGCCTTGCTGGTCACCCGTGGCGAGCACGGCATGACCCTGCTGCGCGTTGGCCAGCCAGCGCTGCATTTGCCGGCGCGGGCGCGCGAAGTGTTCGACGTTACCGGGGCTGGCGATACCGTCATCTCCACCCTGGCCGCCGCGATTGCCGCCGGTGAGGACTTGCCCCACGCAGTGGCCCTGGCCAACCTGGCGGCAGGTATCGTGGTCGGCAAGTTGGGTACCGCCGCCATCAGCGCCCCTGAACTGCGCCGTGCGATCCAGCGTGAGGAAGGCTCCGAGCGCGGTGTGCTGGGCCTGGAACAGCTGCTGCTGGCCATCGATGATGCGCGGGCGCACAAGGAGAAAATCGTTTTCACCAACGGTTGCTTCGATATCCTGCATGCCGGGCACGTAACCTACCTGGAGCAGGCGCGGGCCCAAGGCGATCGCCTGATCGTGGCCGTCAACGACGATGCTTCCGTCAGCCGCCTGAAAGGGCCGGGCCGGCCGATCAACAGCGTCGACCGGCGCATGGCCGTGCTGGCCGGGCTGGGTGCGGTGGACTGGGTGATCAGCTTCTCCGAGGGCACCCCGGAGAACCTGCTGAGCCAGGTCAAGCCGGATGTGCTGGTCAAGGGGGGTGACTACGGCATCGACCAGGTGGTCGGCGCCGACATCGTCAAGGCCTACGGCGGCACCGTGAAGGTGCTGGGGCTGGTCGAGAACAGCTCGACCACGGCTATTGTCGAGAAGATCCGCAAGCACTGATCGAGCGCCACTCTTTCACTGGCCTGTGCAGGAGCGGCCTTGTGTCGCGATGGGCTGCGTAGCAGCCCCAGGATTCCACTGCAAACGCACAAATAGCTGGGGCTGCTGCGCAGCCCTTTCGCGACACAAGGCCGCTCCTACAGGAGCCACGCAGGCTTCAGAATCTTATTTGTGAAGTGAGGTGCGCGCCCGCTGCAGCAACGCCCGCGCCTTGTCGCCAAAACGTTGCAGGCGTGAGGCCCGCGCCGGCTTGCTTTCCACCAGGCCTTGCTGCTTGACCCAATCCCTCCAGCGCACCCGCTCGTCCGCCACTACCCAACCTTCCTGCCTGGCAAAGCTTTCGGCCAGGTACAGCCCGCGCGTGCTTGCAGGCACCAATTCGTCCTTCTTCAACGTGTACAGCTCTGCCAGCGGTTGGCCGTCCTGCAACGGCATCAGGTACAGGTCAGGGCGCTTGCGGTTGAGCCTCGCCACCAGTTGGTCGCCTTCCAAACGCTCGTCAACGTGGAACAAGCTGAGTTTCTTGGCGTCCCGCGGCACCTGCAAACGCATGTCATAGATCAGCTGCAACGACGCAGTGGGCAAGTGCACATAGGCCCGCGGCCGCTCCAGCAGGGGCAGCTGGCCACAGTGTACGGGCCGGGCGGCACCGGATTGCGGGGCCAGCACGAAGTGCGGGGTTTCGCGGTAGTGCAGGGCGGCAGCGTAGGGGACGGGTAGCCAGGTGTCGTTGAAGCGCCCGCCCAGCCAGCCTTCCGGGGTTTCCAGCAGGCATTCTTCGGCTACTTCCTGCACGGCAGTATGCAGGGGCAGGTTCAGCTCCTGCGCCGGCACGTAGCCGGAAATCAGTTTCAATACCACATCGCCCCGGTCTTGCCGGCGCTGGCGCACCAGCACCCAGTAATCGCGGTTCTGCCAATGCAGCGTCAGGCGCACCGATACGCCCAGGTTTGCCAGTTCGGCCACGAAGCGCTGCGGGTCGGGCAGTTCGATGGCTTTGCGCCGCTGTTGGGTCTGGGCGAAATTCAGCGGCATGCCGATGCTCTGGTAAATCAGCCCTTCGGCGCTCGCCTCGACGTGCAATGGCAGTGTCTTGAAGTTGCTCGGGTTCTTGCGGATCAGCGTTCGCGCCACGAGGCTCCTCCTTGCGTCGGGTCAGTTTCCAGGCCCCGGGGGCCGTGGGTAACTCAGTGCTGGCCCAGGATGCGGGCAACGGTGGCCACGTTATGGGCCAGGTGCAACGGGTTGATGGTGCCGACGATAGCACTGCTGACGCCCGGGTGGGCGAACAGCAGTTCGAAACTGGCCTTCACAGGGTCGACACCCGGCGCCAGGCAAAGGTGCCCGCTGGCCAGCGCCTTTTTCACCAGGATGGCCTTGCCGTGCTCGGCAGCGTAGTCCAGCACCGGCCGTTCTGCCTGCTCGCTGAGGTTGTAGGTGACCATGGCGCAATCGCCTTGTTCCAGGGCTTTCAGGCCGCCGGCGACGGTTTTGCCGGACAGGCCGTAGCCAAGGATCTTGCCCTCTTGTTTGAGCGCGGCCAGCGTCTGGTACACCTCTTGCTGCTCAAGAATGGCCAGGTCGTTGCCGTCGGAATGCACCAGCACCAGGTCGATGCGGTCGGTTTCCAGGCGGCGCAGGCTGCGCTCCACCGAGCGGCGGGTGTGGGCGGCGGTAAAGTCGAAATGTGACTGGCCACTGTCGAATTCTTCCCCGACCTTGCTCACGATCACCCACGCGTCGCGCTGGCCGCGCAGTAGCGGGCCCAGGCGTTCCTCGCTGCGGCCATAGGCGGGGGCGGTATCGATCAGGTTGATGCCCAGTTCGCGGGCCTGGGCCAGCAGCATGCGGGCTTCGTCGTCGCTGGGGATGGTGAACCCGTTGGGGTATTTCACGCCCTGATCGCGGCCCAGCTTGACCGTACCCAGGCCGAGTGGCGAAACCTGAAAGCCGGTGCTGCCCAGCGGGCGGTGCAAACCGTGCAGGGTGGGCAGGCTCATGGCAGCAGGCGCTCCCAGGCCGGCACACCCAGCACCGGCCGAGGCAGGTCGCCTAGCTCGGCATGCGCCTGTGGGCGGATCCCGTCGCGTTGCAGATGGCTGATGACGCGGTCGCTGAAGTCCGGTGCCAGCGCCAGTTTGGTTGGCCAGCCCACCAGCAGGCGGTGTTGCTCGGCGAGGAAGGCGTTGTCTGGGCGTACCAGGCCGGACTGTGCCGGTTCTGCGCGGTCGACCCGCAGTGTGGCCCAGTGCAGTTGGCTTTGGTCGACCCAAGGCAGCAGGCTGGCGATTTCCTTCTGGGCGGCGGCTATTTGTGCCTCAGGCTCGCGGGCGACGCCATCGGCTTCGGCCAGGTCGCCACCCAGGTACCAGACCCACTGGCCATCGGCCGCGGGGTGGGTGGTGATGGTGACCCTGGGCTTTGGCCCACTGCCCAGGCAGTGGGCGTACAGCGGTTTGAGGTTGGCGCCTTTGGCCAGCACCATGTGCAACGGGCGGGTTTGCATGGCCGGCTGCCGCAGCCCCACGGCATGCAGCAGGTCGGCGGTGCCGGCGCCGGCGCTGAGTACGATGCGTTGCGCACGGATGTCACGGCCGTCCACGCGCAGGCCGACCAGTTCTTCACCTTCGCGCAGCGGTTCGATGTGCTCGCCAGCCAGCAGGCTGTCACCTGCCAGTTCGGCCAGGTTGGCCAGCAGGCTGGGCACGTCGATGACCAGTTCAGCCAGGCGGTAGACCTTGCCTTTGAACGCGCGGTCTTGCAGGGCGGGTGGCAGTTGCTCGCCCTTTACCTGATCGACCCGGCCGCGCACGGCCTTGCTGGCAAAGAAGCTGGTGAGGTTGCCGGCCAGGGTGCCTGGCGACCACAGGTAGTGGGCATCGGACAGCAGGCGGGTGCCGGCAAGATTCAGCTCGCCGCTGCCGCTCAAGGCTTCGCGCCAGCGGCGCGGCATGTCGGCAATAGCTTCTGAGGCGCCGGTCAGGGCACCGTGCAGGGCGTACTTGGTGCCGCCATGGATAATGCCCTGGGACTTGATGGTCTGCTCACCGCCAAGGCTGGCGCGCTCCACCAGCACTGTCGAATACCCCATGCGGCGCAGGCGTGCATTGAGCCAGAGGCCTGCGACCCCGGCGCCGACGATCAGCACGTCAGTGGAAATGGCAGATGGCATGGCGGTACCTCGAAGACTGGGACAGCTGGCAAGTATACAGGGTATCCCCCAGCGGGCCCTACCGCCGGCAAACCCGGCCAGTGCTACCCCGTGGGCGCTGGCTTGCCTCGCGGGGTACAGCTCAATGCCCGGTGGTCTTGGAGAACAGCTGAATCACCACCACCCCGCCGACAATCATCGCCATCCCCAGCATCGCCGGCACATCCAGCTTCTGCCCGTAGATCACCAGCGCCGCCACACTGATCAGCACAATGCCCAGCCCCGACCAGATGGCATAGGCAATACCCACCGGAATGCTGCGCACCACCAGGGTGAGCATCCAGAACGCAATGCCGTAGCCCACCACCATCAGCAGCAGCGGCAACGGCGTGCTCAAGCCTTTTACCGCTTTCATCGAAGCGGTGGCGATGACTTCGGCGCAGATGGCAATGGCGAGATAGGTGTAGGCATTCATGGTGGGATCCTCCGGTTCTGGCGGGCATTCTAGGCTCAACCTGGATGCGGTAAAGTCGTTACCTATCAATTTTGGAGATAGGCCAATGGCCGAGCAGTGGAACCTCGAACAACTGCGAACCTTTGTGCGCGTTGCAGAATTGCGCTCGTTCTCTGCCGTGGCCCGTGAACAGCGCAAGGCCCAGTCGGCGATCAGCAGCGCGGTCGCTTTGCTGGAAACCGACCTGGGCGTCACCCTGTTCGAGCGCAGCAGTGGCCGGCAGCCGAAACTGACGCAAAACGGCAGCGCGCTGCTGGAAGATGCCCGTGAACTGCTGCGCCAGTGCGAACGCCTGGATGGCCGTGCGCTGGCGTTGATGCGCGGGCAGGAGGCCTTGCTGCGCGTGGCGCAGGACGAAGCCATGCCCTACCAGCCGGTGATTGACAGCCTCGATGAATTGGCCAGCCACTTTCCGCTGCTGGAGGTGCAACTGGCCAGCGGGGCCCAGGGTGATGTGGCGCGCAAACTGGTCGAGCGGCGCGCCGACCTGGGGCTGTTCTTTCACCACGAGAGCATCCCGGCAACCCTGGAGCGGCGCGCCCTGGGCAGCGTGGAAATGGTCACGGTCTGTGCGGTCGACCACCCGCTGGCGGGTCGTGGCCGGGTCACTCGCCAACAGCTGGCCCGCCATCGTCAATTGCTGATCACCCCGCAGCAAAGCGGTTACCCCGGTGGCGAGGCCATCAGCCCGCAGGTGTGGCGTGCCGACAGCTTCTACGTCCTGGCGGAGCTGTTGATGCGCGGCCTGGGCTGGGCCTGGTTGCCACGGCATGTCGTGCAGTACCCCACATACCAGACGCACATGGTGGAGCTGGACAGTGAGTGGCGCCCACCGGCGTTGGTGGCGGAACTGGCCTGGCGCCGTGATGAACCCCTGGGCCCTGCTGCGCAATGGCTGGCCGAGCGCTTTGCAGTGCACTTGCGCGCGATCGGGTAAACTCCGCTGCCATGAACAGAACCCTCTATACCTTGCTCTTTCACCTGGGCCTGCCGCTGGTCGCGCTGCGCCTGTACCTTCGCGCGCGCAAGGCGCCGGCCTATGGCCAGCGTATCGGCGAGCGGTTTGCCTTCAGGCTGCCGGCCATGCGCCAGGGCGGTATCTGGGTGCACGCGGTGTCGGTCGGCGAAAGCATTGCCGCGGCGCCTATGGTGCGCGCCTTGCTCAAAGCCTACCCGCAACTGCCCATCACGATCACCTGCATGACCCCTACCGGTTCCGAGCGCATTCGCGCCATGTTCGCCGACGAACCCCGTGTGCAGCACTGTTATCTGCCCTACGACCTGCCGTGGGCGGCGGGGCGCTTCCTCGACCATGTGCAGCCGAAACTGGGCATCATCATGGAAACCGAGCTGTGGCCCAACCATATTCATCAGTGCGCCAAGCGCGGTATTCCGGTGGCACTGGCCAATGCCCGCCTCTCTGCGCGCTCGGCCCGTGGCTATGGGCGCTTTGCCAGGCTGACGCGGCCGATGTTGGCGGAGATGAACCTGATTGCCGTGCAGACCGAAACCGAGGCGCAACGCTTTCGTGAGCTGGGCGCCCGCCCGCACTGCGTGCAGGTGACCGGCTCGATCAAGTTCGACCTGAAGGTCGATGAGCAGCTGTTGCCACGGGCTCGGGGGTTGCGCGAGCAATGGGGCGCTACGCAGCGCCCGGTGTGGATTGCTGCCAGCACCCATGAAGGTGAGGATGCGCTGGTGCTGCAGGCGCATCAGCAGTTGTTGCAGGTGCATGGCGATGCCTTGCTGATCCTGGTGCCGCGCCACCCTGAGCGGTTCAATGCGGTGCATGCGCTTTGCAGCGAACGGTTCAACACCGTTCGCCGCTCCACTTGTGCGCCCGTCGACGCACAAACCCGGGTATTGCTGGGCGACACCATGGGCGAATTACTGTTTCTGTATGCGCTGGCCGATATCGCCTTCGTGGGCGGCAGCCTGGTGCCGACCGGCGGGCACAACCCGCTGGAACCGGCAGCACTGGCCTTGCCGGTGATCATGGGGCCGCACGTGTTCAACTTCCTCGAAATCAGCGCAATGCTGGTAGAGGCAGGGGCGTTGCAGCAGGTGGACGATGCCGACGGGCTGGCCGAGGCCGTGCGGCGGTTGGTCGAGTTACCGCAGGATGCCCAGCGCATGGGCGCGGCGGGCAGGGCGGTGATGCAGGCCAACCAAGGTGCATTGCAGCGCTTGCTCGATGGGCTGGCTGCGCTAATGCGCTGATATTCGCAGCGGTGCGATCCCTGTAGGAGCGGCCTTGTGTCGCGAAAGGGCCGCACAGCGGCCCCGACAATCTTGCGGTCGTGCGAAAATCCCGGGGCGCTGCGCCCCCCCTTTCGCGACACAAGGCCGCTCCTACACCGCGTGCTTCCTGAGTTCAAGGGCGGCGCTCGAAGTTCTTGGCTGCAGCAGCCGCCAGATCCGGTGGCAAGAAGTCCTTGTCCGGGTTGTAGTCGGCCTTCAGGTACCGCCCCAGGTCCTGTAGATCCTGCGGGCTCAGGGTGCCTGCGGCCTGCTTGAGGCTCAGGTTGTCGAGAATATAGTCGTAGCGGCTGTTGTTGTAGTCGCGCACCGAGGTGTACAGCTGGCGCTGGGCATCGAGCACGTCGACGATGTTGCGGGTGCCGACCTGGTAGCCGATTTCAGTCGCTTCCAGCGCACTCTGGTTGGAGATGATCGACTGCTTGCGTGCCTGGACCTGTTCCACGTCGGTGTTCACCGCGCGGTGCAGGTTGCGGGTGTTCTCCACCACCTGGCGGCGCAGGCTCTCGCGCTGCTGTTCGCTCTGGCTCAGGCGCTGGTAAGCCTCGCGTACCTGCGAGCTGGTCAGGCCGCCGCTGTAGATCGGGATGTTCAGTTGCAGGCCGATACTGGTCTGCTCGACGTCGCCGCTGTAGCGAACGTTCTGTTGGGGAGCAGGGTTGGTAAAGCCGAGGCTGTCGTTGTCACCCTTCTGGTATTTGGCCACTGCATCCAGGGTGGGTGCATGGCCGGCCTTGCGCTGGCGCAGGGTTTCTTCGGCGGCAGACACCGCATAGTTGGTGGCCAGCAGGTTGAGGTTCTGGCGCCCGGCCGTTTCCACCCAGGCCTTGGCATCGTTCGGCGTAGGTACCTGCACTGGCAGGCTATGCACCACACCCTGGATCGAGCTGTACTCTCGGTTGGTCAGCGTTACCAACGCTTCGAAGGCATCCTGTACCTGGCGATCGGCGATGATCCGGTTGGCCCGGGCAGTGTCGTAGCCGGCCTGCGACTGCAGCACGTCGGTCTTGTCCGACAGGCCGACATCGAAGCGTTCGTTGGACTGGTCGAGCTGGCGCTTGAACGCGGCTTCCTCCGCCTTGGTCGCGGCCAGGTTGTCCTGGGCGCGCAGCACGGCAAAGTAGCTTTGGGCCGTTTGCAGGATGAGGTTCTGCTCAGTGGCCGACAGCTCCAGGGCGGCTTGTTCGTTGACCGCCTCGGCGGCCTGCAACTGGAACCAGCGGTCGGCGCGGAAAATGGGCTGCGCCAGGGTTGCACTCCAGGCGTTGCCGCTGCGGTTGGAGGTAATCGACGGCTCGTCCAGCTTGGTGCGGGTATTCATCATCTCGGCCCCGGCCGACAGGTTCGGCAGCAAGCCGGCGCGGGCCTGCGGTACCACCTCACGGCGTGCGCCGTAGTCGGCGCGTGCTGCTGCCAGGTCGGCGTTGTTGTCGACCGCTTCCTGGTACACGCTGACCAGGTCGGTCTTGACCGTCTGGGGCGCGTCCGCTGCCCAGGCCACTCCGTTGGACGCACAAGACACGGCTATTGCCAGTGAGAGTTTGCGCAGCATAAAGGCAATCCTTGTACGAAATTGAATTACTGAACCGTTGAGTATTTGGCGATGCGCCAGTTTAGTGCCATGTGCCCCCCGGCAACAATCGCCGGGCGCGCCTTTCATCATCTGCGCAGAAACCCGCTTGGCTTTGCCGACCACAGCAGTCTAGACTGCGCAGGTTCTTGTCGGGGTGCCTTGAAGCAAAGGCTGAGATCGCAGAGGTGCGGATCCCGTTGAACCTGATCAGGTTAGCGCCTGCGTAGGGAACAAGATTGCTCGCCTTCCCGGGGAGCCTCTTGTGCCAGGTCCGGGATTGTCACAGCTGCATGCAGCTTCAAGGCACCCCCATATCCGGCACTGCATCCACTAATGGATGCGTCCGCGCCATTCAGGTTCACCCCGACATTCCACTGCTAGGAAGCCGTCTGGAGAGCCTGTGATGACCCAACAAGAAAAAACGATCAACCTCAGCGAATCGGCGCAAGTCGATCAGCAGTCCGTGCAACCGTTCCCGCGTTCGCGCAAGGTCTATGTGCAGGGCTCGCGCCCGGATATCCGCGTACCCATGCGGGAAATCAGCCTGGCCGATACGCCGACCGATTTCGGTGGCGAGTCCAATGCCCCGGTACTGGTCTACGACACCTCCGGCGCCTACACCGATCCCAGTGTGATCATCGACGTGCGCAAAGGCCTGGCCGACGTGCGGTCGGCCTGGATCGACGCGCGTGGCGACACCGAGCGCCTGGCCGGGCTGAGCTCCGACTTCGGCCAGCAGCGCCTGAACGACGCCGAGCTGGCCAAGCTGCGTTTTGCCCACGTGCGCAACCCGCGCCGGGCCAAGGCCGGCGCCAATGTTTCGCAAATGCACTATGCCCGCCAGGGCATCGTTACCGCCGAGATGGAATATGTGGCCATCCGCGAGAACATGAAGCTGCAGGAGGCGCGCGCCGCCGGCCTGCTCGACGCGCAACATGCCGGGCATAGCTTCGGTGCCAATATTCCGAAAGAGATCACCCCCGAATTCGTGCGCCAGGAAATTGCCCGTGGCCGTGCGATCATCCCGGCCAACATCAACCACCCGGAGCTGGAGCCGATGATCATCGGCCGTAATTTCCTGGTGAAGATCAACGGCAATATCGGTAACAGCGCCCTGGGCTCGTCCATCGAGGAAGAGGTGGCCAAGCTGACCTGGGGCATCCGCTGGGGGTCGGACACGGTCATGGACCTGTCCACCGGCAAGCACATCCATGAGACCCGCGAGTGGATCATCCGCAACTCGCCGGTGCCGATTGGTACCGTGCCGATCTACCAGGCCCTGGAAAAGGTCAACGGGGTGGCCGAGGACCTGACCTGGGAGCTGTTCCGCGACACCCTGATCGAGCAGGCCGAGCAGGGTGTGGACTACTTCACCATCCATGCCGGGGTGTTGCTGCGCTACGTGCCGCTGACCGCCAAGCGGGTCACGGGCATCGTCAGCCGTGGCGGCTCGATCATGGCCAAGTGGTGCCTGGCCCATCACAAGGAAAACTTCCTCTACACCCACTTCGACGAAATCTGCGAAATCATGAAGGCCTACGACGTCAGCTTCTCGCTGGGCGATGGCCTGCGCCCCGGCTCGATCGCCGACGCCAACGACGCTGCGCAGTTCGGTGAGCTGGAAACCCTTGGCGAGCTGACCAAGATTGCCTGGAAGCATGACGTGCAGTGCATGATCGAAGGCCCTGGCCACGTGCCGATGCAGCTGATCAAGGAGAACATGGACAAGCAGCTGGAATGCTGCGAGGAGGCGCCGTTCTACACCCTCGGCCCACTGACCACCGATATCGCCCCGGGTTACGACCACATCACCTCGGGCATTGGTGCGGCAATGATCGGCTGGTTCGGCTGCGCCATGCTCTGCTACGTAACGCCCAAGGAGCACCTGGGCCTGCCGAACAAGGATGACGTCAAGACCGGCATCATCACCTACAAGATCGCCGCGCATGCTGCCGACCTTGCCAAAGGCCACCCCGGCGCACAAATCCGCGACAACGCCCTGTCCAAGGCGCGCTTCGAGTTCCGCTGGGAAGACCAGTTCAACCTCGGCCTCGACCCTGACACTGCCCGCGCCTACCACGACGAGACGCTGCCCAAGGAGTCGGCCAAGGTCGCGCACTTCTGCTCGATGTGCGGGCCGAAGTTCTGCTCGATGAAGATCACCCAGGAAGTGCGGGAGTACGCCGCCAAGATCGAAACCGTGGACGTCACGGTCGAGCAAGGCATGCGTGAGCAGGCCGAGCGGTTCCGCCAGGAAGGCAGCCAGCTGTACCACAAAGTCTAAGAACGCAGGGGCCGGCTCCCACAGAAACCGCGCCAGGCTCAAGGCCAGCGCGTTTTTTGTGGGAGCGGCCTTGTGTCGCGATACGAGGACAAAGTCCTCGCCAGGAACACCAACAACATTGCCGGCGAGCGCCAACCATGACATCACCCAGCCCGTTCTCTCCCGACCACCCGGTCCCCACCCACCAGCGCATCTTCGGCGCGCGTGACCTGTTCTCCCTCTGGTTTTCCCTGGGCATCGGCCTGATGGTGCTGCAAGTCGGCGCCATGCTCGCGCCGGGCCTGGGCCTTGCTGGCGCCGTACTGGCCATTGCCCTGGGCACCGGCGTGGGCGTGCTGTTGCTGGGCGCCGCCGGGGTCATCGGCAGTGACACCGGGCTGTCGGCCATGGGCACCCTGAAGCTCAGCCTGGGCAGCCATGGCACGCGCTTGCCGGCGGTGCTCAATTTGCTGCAACTGGTGGGCTGGGGGGCGTTCGAGATCATCGTCATGCGCGATGCCGCTAGCCTGCTGGGCGCACGTGCGTTCGGTGAGCACAGCGCCTGGAACAGCCCGATGCTGTGGACCCTGTGCTTTGGTGCCCTGGCGACCTTGCTGGCGGTGAGCGGGCCACTGGCGTTCGTGCGCAAGGTGTTGCGCGCCTGGGGTATCTGGTTGCTGCTGGGGGCCTGCGTCTGGCTGACCTGGAACTTGTTCGCCAAGGCCGACCTGGCTGAGTTGTGGGGGCGCGCCGGGGATGGCTCGATGTCGCTGGCAGTAGGCTTCGACATCGTCATTGCCATGCCGCTGTCGTGGCTGCCGCTGATCGCCGACTATTCACGTTTCGCACGCAATGGCAGGCACGTGTTCGGCGGTACCGTGCTGGGCTACTTCATCGGCAATACCTGGCTGATGAGCCTGGGCGTGGCCTACACCCTGGCCTTCGCCGCCAGTGGCGAGGTCAATGCGTTGTTGCTGGCCTTGGCTGGCGCCGGCATGGGGGTTCCGTTGCTGCTGATTCTGCTCGACGAGTCGGAAAAGGCATTCGCCGACATCCACTCGGCGGCGGTCTCCACCGGGGTGCTGCTGCCGTTGAAGGTGGAGCACCTGGCACTGGCCATCGGCGTGCTGTGCACCCTGATCGCCTTGCTGGCGCCATTGGCTCAGTACGAGAACTTCCTGTTGCTGATCGGTTCGGTGTTTGCGCCGCTGTTCGGCGTAGTGCTGGTGGACCACTATGTCGTGCGTCGCCGTGGCCTGCCGGTACAGGTCAAGGGTTTGCACTGGCAGGCGCTACTGGCCTGGTTCGTGGGGGTGGCGGCCTACCACCTGATTGCCGCCAATGCACCCGAGCTGGGCGCCACCCTGCCAGCATTGCTGCTGGCAGGTGTGCTGCACGGGCTGCTGAGCCTCAGCCGCGGCCGGGGAACAGTTCCGGCTTGAGCACGCCATTGAGGCGCGGGTAGGGGATCTTCAGTTCCACGTGGCCCATGGAATAGGGCGCGATGGCATAGACCTCGTACTTGACCACCAGTGCGCCGTACGTCAGGGCGATGTGCGGCGACTTCTTGAACGGCCAGGTCTTGACGAACTCGGCGTCCTTGTCCATGCCCACGCTCATCAGCCAGGCGCGGTGCGACTCTTCGACGGTTTTCCAGAACGTCTCTTCCTGGCCAGGCACCAGCATGTCCTGCAGGGTCAGCACCTTGTCCAGCTTGCGGGAGTAGTTGATGAAACCACGCCCAGGCATGCCGTGTGCGCCACCGCTGTCCAGGTAGCTGGACAGTTCGATGATCACCAGGCCGTCATGCTGCTCGCGTACCTTGGCTTGCAGGTAGCTGCTGTTACGTTTGTCGGCACTGGCCAGGTATTGCTGTTCATAGGCCTGCAGGGTGGCCGGCGCGGTGCCATGCTGATTGTCTTCGGTCAGTTGCAGCAAGCGCTTTTCGACGATGCCGTCAAGCTTGGGCAGGGCCGGGAAGTGCACCATGTCGATGTTCACCAGCGGGCAATCGCTTTCGCTGCAACCGGGTTTTACATGCTCCCAGGCGTCGCGTTTGACCTCTAGCGGGGTCCGGTAGTTGGGCGTGAACAGGCTCTGGCAGGCGCCCAGAGCGAGTGCCAGCACGGCCACGGAAGTCAGTTTGACAATGGTCATGATGATCCTTGCAAAAACAGGGAAAAGTCGGCCTTTGACCGTCTGCGCGGCCTTCGGTTCGCCACTAAGCTAACAGAGTGCGCACGTGCTGTCCCGACTGTGCGAATGGTTGCTGGAAAGGGGTGAAACGCGCTGGCGTGCGGAGTAGGATGGCGCGATGCTGTGATTGAGGTAGCGAGGATTTCCATGTCAGACACGTTGAACTCAGTGCCCAGGGCGGTCGAGATCGTCAAGCGGGAAAACTGCTTCCAGGGCTTCTACAAGCTCGACAAGGTGCACTTGCGCCACGAGCTGTTTGCGGGCGGCATGGGGCGCGAGATCAGCCGTGAACTGTTCGTGCGTCACGATGCGGTGTGTGTACTACCCTACGACCCGCTGCGCGATGAAGTGGTGCTGATCGAACAGTTCCGCGTCGGTGCAATGGGCAAGGCCGAAAACCCCTGGCTGATCGAAATGGTCGCCGGGCTGATCGACAAGGACGAGCAACCCGAGGAAGTCGCCCACCGTGAAGCCGAAGAAGAAGCGGGCCTGACTTTCAGTGCCCTGTGGCCGATGACCCGCTACTTCCCGTCGCCAGGCGGCAGCGATGAATACGTGCACTTGTTCCTTGGCCACTGCAGCAGCGAAGGGGCAGGGGGGCTGCATGGCCTGGAGGCCGAGGGTGAAGACATTCGCGTGCGGGTGTGGTCGTTCGAAGATGCCTTGCAGGCCGTGCGCGATGGGCGCATCTGCAACGCGGCGACCATCATCGGCTTGCAATGGCTGGCGCTGAACCGTGACGAAGTACGAGGTATGTGGAAGTGAACCTGCTGCGCGAGCGCTATCGAGTCGACCTGGCCGGGCTGCAGGCTGCCTGTGAGGCCAACTATGCCCGGCTGATGCGCTTGCTGCCGGACATGCGTACCACCCAGAGCTCGCGCCGCATCGGTATGACCCAGGGCGACCAGATGCTTGGCGTGCTGGTGCTCGACGTGGTGCTGGCCTGCCCGTACACCACCACCCTGCATATACGTCAGGAGCACAGCTTGCCGTGGCTGCCGGTGCCGCACCTGGAGGTGCAGGTGTATCACGATGCGCGCATGGCCGAAGTGATCAGCGCCGAACATGCCCGGCGCCTGCGCAGCATCTACCCCTACCCGAACGAGGCCATGCACCAGCCAGACGAAAAGGCCCAGCTCAACCTGTTCCTCGGTGAATGGCTGAGTCACTGCCTGGCCTGTGGCCACGAACTGGCAAGCGTTCGCTGACATGCATGCAGACCACCCGCGCCCAGTACATGTGGTGCAACTGACCGACGCCCATCTTTTCGCCGACCCGGCCGGCAGCATGCTGGGCCTCAAGACCCGTGAAAGTTTGGGCCATGTGGTAGCCCAGGTGCGGCGCGAGCAACCGCTTGTCGACTTGCTGTTGTGCACGGGCGACTTGTCCCAGGATGCCAGCGTTGCTTCTTATGAAGCTTTTCGTGAGCTGACTGCGCCGTTTGGCGTACCAAGCCGTTGGCTGCCGGGCAACCATGATGAGGCCCGGATCATGGCCGAAGTGGCGCCGGAGTTGGTACAGGCGGTAACCGATATCGGCGCCTGGCGTATTGTGATGCTCAACACGGCGGTGCACGGCGCCACACATGGCTTGCTGGGGGATGACCAGCTGGCAGTGCTGGAGGCCGCGCTGAAAGGGGCGGGCGGGCGCCATTGCCTGGTGTGTTTCCACCATCAACCGGTAGACATCGGCTGCGCCTGGATCGCCCCGATCGGCTTGCGCAATGCCCAGGCGCTGTTTGACATCATTGAAGGTTACCCACAGGTGCGGGCATTGCTGTGGGGGCACGTTCATCAGGAGTGGGATGAAGTGCGCAATGGTCGGCGCCTGCTGGCTACGCCTTCGACCTGCATTCAGTTCGCGGCCCGCAGCGAGGACTTCAAGGTGAGCGAAGAGCAGCCTGGGTACCGCTGGCTGCGCCTGCATGCCGACGGGCGGCTGGAGACCGGGGTGGAGCGGGCGTGGGACTTTGAAGTGAAGCTCGACTTCGATAGCCCAGGTTATTGAGCGGGTTGCGCGTTCAACTGTAGGAGCGGCCTTGTGTCGCGAAAGGGCCGCAAAGCGGCCCCGGCAATGTCTGCGGCGAAGCTGAAATTCTGGGGGGCGCTTCGCACCCCTTTTCGCGACACAAGGCCGCTCCTACAGCGCTGCCCTGTTGCAGCGGGCTATGGTGAAGAAATTGTTGCGAAACCCGTGACGCTGCGTCAAAACCCGGCGAACGCGCTACACTGCGCGTCCCTGCGCCCGCATCATCAGGCGCGAAGCCACAGATTCCGGGGGCAGCATGTCGGGTTCCATCCTCTATATCCATGGCTTCAACAGCTCGCCGCTTTCCACCAAGGCGCGCCAGCTCGAAGCGGTCATGCAGCGGCTCGGCCTGGCCGATCAACTGCGGGTGCCCGCCTTGCACCATCACCCACGCCAGGCCATCGCCCAGCTTGAGGCGGCCATCGCCGAACTGGGCGCGCCATTACTGGTGGGCAGTTCGCTCGGCGGCTACTATGCCACCTGTCTGGCGGAGCGCCATGGCCTCAAGGCCTTGCTGGTCAACCCGGCGGTTACCCCGCACAAGCACTTTGACGGCTACCTGGGTACCCAGCGCAACCACTACACCGATGAAACCTGGGAGCTGACCCTGGACCACGTGCAGGCCCTGGCCGAGCTGGAAGTGCCAGCGCCGGTCGATGCCAGCCGCTATCAGGTGTGGCTGCAAACCGCCGACGAAACCCTGGATTACCGCCATGCCGAACGTTATTACCGTGCTTGTGCCCTGCGCATCCAGGCCGGTGGTGACCACAGTTTCCAGGGCTTTGCCGAGCGCCTGCCGGCCCTGCTGGCGTTTGCCGGTATTGCGCGTGGGCAGTATGCAGCGCTCGATTTTTCTGTATTTTGACTTTTTTGCACTCACCAGACTGACGACGAGACCCTATGGCCAATCCCAGCGCTAGCGCCTATAACGCAGACGCCATCGAAGTCCTCTCGGGCCTTGACCCGGTCCGCAAGCGGCCGGGCATGTACACCGACACCAGCCGCCCCAACCACCTGGCCCAGGAAGTGATCGACAACAGTGTCGACGAAGCCCTGGCCGGTCACGCCCGCTCCGTGCAGGTCATTCTGCATGCCGACCACTCGCTGGAAGTCAGCGACGACGGCCGTGGCATGCCGGTGGACATTCACCCCGAAGAGGGCGTGTCCGGGGTCGAGCTGATCCTGACCAAGCTGCACGCCGGCGGCAAGTTCTCCAACAAGAACTACCAGTTCTCCGGTGGCTTGCACGGCGTTGGCATCTCGGTGGTCAACGCCCTGTCGACCCAGGTGCGCGTGCGTGTCAAACGCGACGGCAACGAGTACCAGATGACCTTCGCCGACGGCTTCAAGGCCAGCGAGCTGGAAGTTGTGGGTTCGGTCGGCAAGCGCAACACCGGCACCAGCGTGTATTTCAGCCCCGACCCCAAGTATTTCGATTCGCCGAAATTCTCCATCAGCCGTCTCAAGCACGTGCTCAAGGCCAAGGCCGTGCTGTGCCCAGGCCTGCTGGTCAGCTTCGAGGACAAGGCCAGCGGCGAAAAGGTCGAATGGCACTACGAGGATGGCCTGCGTTCCTACCTGGTCGATTCGGTCAACGAGTTCCAGCGCCTGCCCGATGAGCCGTTCTGCGGTAGCCTGGCCGGTAACAAGGAAGCGGTGGACTGGGCCTTGCTATGGCTGCCCGAAGGCGGCGACAGCATCCAGGAAAGCTACGTCAACCTGATCCCTACCGCCCAGGGCGGTACCCACGTCAATGGCCTGCGCCAGGGCCTGCTGGATGCCATGCGCGAGTTCTGCGAATTCCGCAACCTGCTGCCGCGCGGGGTCAAGCTGGCACCGGAAGACGTTTGGGAGCGCATTACTTTCGTCCTCTCGATGAAGATGCAGGACCCGCAGTTCTCCGGGCAGACCAAAGAGCGGCTGTCTTCACGCGAGGCGGCGGCATTCGTCTCTGGCGTGGTCAAGGATGCCTTCAGCCTGTGGCTCAACGCCCACCCTGAACTGGGCATGCAACTGGCGGAGCTGGCCATCAGCAATGCCGGCCGCCGCCTCAAGGCCAGCAAGAAGGTCGAGCGCAAGCGCATCACCCAGGGCCCGGCATTGCCCGGCAAGCTGGCCGACTGCGCCGGCCAGGACCCGATGCGTGCCGAGCTGTTCCTGGTCGAGGGTGACTCGGCCGGTGGCTCGGCCAAGCAGGCCCGGGACAAGGAATTCCAGGCCATCCTGCCGCTGCGCGGCAAGATCCTCAACACCTGGGAAGTGGACGGCGGCGAAGTCCTGGCCAGCCAGGAAGTGCACAACATTGCCGTGGCCATCGGCGTCGACCCCGGTGCCACCGACCTGGCGCAACTGCGCTATGGCAAAATCTGCATCCTCGCCGACGCCGATTCCGACGGCCTGCACATTGCCACGCTGTTGTGCGCGCTGTTCGTGCAGCACTTCCGTGCACTGGTCGAGGCCGGGCACGTGTATGTGGCCATGCCGCCGCTGTACCGCATCGACCTGGGCAAGGAAATCTACTATGCCCTCGACGAAGCCGAGCGTGATGGCATTCTCGACCGCCTGGTGGCCGAGAAGAAGCGCGGCAAACCCCAAGTCACCCGCTTCAAGGGTTTGGGCGAAATGAACCCGCCACAACTGCGTGAAACCACCATGGACCCGAATACCCGGCGCCTGGTGCAACTGACCCTGGATGACGTGCAGGCGACTTGCGAGCTGATGGACAAGCTGCTGGCCAAGAAGCGCGCCGGTGACCGCAAGAACTGGCTGGAAACCAAAGGTAACCTCGCCGAGGTCATGGTTTGATTCGTCTGCTTCTGGCGGCCTGGCTGGCGCTGGTTGCGCTGCCGGGCCTGGCGGGCGACTGGCCAGAGCTGAAGATGACTGCCGAGCACCCGATAGACGGTATGCGCGGTGGTAACCTGTCTGGTCTAGCAGTCTGCCGGGGGGCGTTATGGGGCGTGTCCGACCGCGACGATGACCGCATCTACCGCTTCGACCAGCAGAGCGCTACCTGGCGCGCGCAGGCGCTTGTCTTCACTGCGCCGCCGGTGCCGGAAAGCGGCCTGCCGTGGGGCCTGAAGTCACGCAACTGGGCGGCGTCGTACATTCGCGGCGGGGCGCTGGACTTTGAAGGCATCACCTGCGACCAGGCAAACAACCTGTACCTGGTCAGCGAGGCAAACGCTGCGGTGCTGCAACTGCCGCCCGAAGGTGAGCCCGACTGGCTCAAGATCGACCCGGCCATGGTCCGTCAGGCGCGGGCCAGTGGCATGCTGCTGAACTTCAATGCGCTGTTCGAAGGGCTGGCAATCAACCCGGCGGGTGACCGCCTGTGGCTGGCGGCCGAGCGCGAGCGCCGTGGTCTGGTGGCCATCGAACGGCAGCAGTCGGTATGGACCTGCGGGCGCGGTTGCGTGCTGCTGAGCGAGGCTGGGGTCGAGATGCAGCCGCCGCAAATGCCAGAGGCCCGGGCCCTGTCGCGCGACTTTTCCGACCTCGCCTGGTTCGAGGGCAAGCTGTTCACCCTTGAGCGCAACGCCTACCGGATATGCCGGCGGGACGCTGACAGCGGCGAGGTCGAGCGCTGCTGGTCGTTCGCCGCCGAGGCGCTGGAGCCGATGCGCCGCTACGATCAGCCGTTCGGCCTGGCCGAGGCGCTGGTGATCGACGGCAAAGGCGCCTGGGTTGGGTTGGACAACAACAACGCTGACCGTGCCGACGGCGAGCGGCGCCCGATCGTGTGGCGCTTCGAGGCACCTCAGGGCGGCTGGGGCGCCAAACCGTGAGCCAGGCACCGGGCAAGCGCGCAGGGCGGGTGCTGATGGTGCTTGCCTGGGCGGCTGCGCTGTTTCTGGCCACGCGCTTTTTCGGCCAGTGGGAAGACAGCCAACGTAACCCCAACCGCCAGGTGCAGTCGGAGCACGGCCAAGGTTTCATCGAGGTGCGCCTGCTGAGTAATGGCCAGGGGCATTTCGTGGTGGATGGCGCGATCAATGGCCAGGTGGTGCATTTCATGCTCGACACCGGGGCCACCGACGTCGCGATCCCCGAAGGGCTGGCCCGTGACCTGAACCTGGCGCGTGGCAGCCCGGTGCTGCTGAGTACCGCCAATGGCCGCACCGAGGGCTACCGCACGCGGCTGGCCAGCCTGCAACTGGGCGACATCCACCTGCAGAACGTACGCGCCATTGTCGTGCCGGGCCTGGATGGCCCCACCGTGCTACTGGGCATGAGTGCCCTGCAACAACTTGAATTTACCCAGCGCGGTGGCACCATGCTGCTGCGCCAGAACCTGAAATGACGAGGCCCGCATGAGCGACTCACTGGAACTCAGCCTGGACGGCGTAGAACGCCGCTCACTGGCTGACTTCACCGAACAGGCCTACCTCAACTACTCCATGTACGTGATCATGGACCGCGCCCTGCCGCATATCGGCGATGGCCTCAAGCCAGTGCAGCGGCGCATTGTCTACGCCATGAGCGAGTTGGGGCTCGATGCCGATGCCAAGCACAAGAAGTCGGCGCGTACCGTCGGTGACGTGCTCGGCAAGTTCCACCCCCATGGCGACTCGGCCTGCTATGAAGCCATGGTGCTGATGGCGCAGCCGTTCAGCTACCGCTACACACTGGTCGATGGCCAGGGCAACTGGGGTGCGCCGGACGATCCGAAGTCGTTCGCGGCGATGCGCTACACCGAGGCGCGGTTGTCCCGCTATGCCGAAGTGCTGCTCAGCGAAGTCGGCCAGGGCACCGTCGACTGGGTGCCCAACTTCGACGGCACCTTGCAGGAGCCCGCCGTGTTGCCGGCACGCCTGCCCAACATTCTGCTCAACGGCACCACCGGTATCGCCGTGGGCATGGCCACCGATGTGCCGCCGCACAACCTGCGTGAAGTGGCCAGCGCCTGCGTGCGCCTGCTCGACGAGCCCAAGGCCACCATCGAGCAGTTGTGCGAGTATATCCAAGGGCCGGACTACCCGACCGAGGCCGAAATCGTCACGCCGCGGGCCGAAATCCTCAAGATGTACGAAAGTGGCCGTGGCTCGATCCGCATGCGCGCCGTGTACCGCGTCGAGGACGGTGACATCGTTGTAACCGCGTTGCCACACCAGGTGTCGGGGGCCAAGGTGCTGGAGCAGATCGCGGCGCAGATGCAGGCCAAGAAGCTGCCGATGGTGGCCGACCTGCGCGACGAATCGGATCACGAGAACCCTTGCCGCATCGTCATCATCCCGCGGTCCAACCGTGTGGATGCCGACGAGCTGATGCAGCACCTGTTCGCCACCACCGACCTGGAAAGCAGCTACCGGGTCAACGTCAATATCATCGGCCTCGACGGCCGGCCGCAGCTGAAGAACCTGCGCACGATCCTGGTGGAATGGCTGGAGTTTCGTACCCATACCGTTCGTCGCCGGCTGCAGCACCGCCTGGACAAGGTCGAGAAGCGCTTGCACCTGCTGGACGGTTTGCTCACCGCGTTCCTCAACCTGGATGAAGTGATCCACATCATCCGCACCGAGGACCACCCCAAACAGGCGCTGATCGCGCGCTTCGGCCTGACCGAAATCCAGGCCGACTACATCCTCGAGACCCGCCTGCGGCAGTTGGCGCGTTTGGAGGAGATGAAGATCCGCGGCGAGCAGGACGAACTGCTGAAAGAGCAAGCCAAATTGCAGGCGCTGCTGGGCAGCGAGGCCAAACTGCGCAAGCTGGTGCGCAGCGAGCTGATCAAGGATGCCGAAACCTATGGCGACGACCGCCGCTCGCCAATCGTCGAGCGCGCCGAAGCCAAGGCGCTGTCGGAAAACGAGCTGATGCCGACCGAGCCGGTCACCGTGGTGCTGTCGGAAAAAGGCTGGATACGCTGTGCCAAGGGCCACGACATCGACGCGACCGGCTTGTCGTACAAGGCAGGCGACGGCTTCAAGGCCGCTGCTGCTGGCCGCTCCAACCAGTTTGCCGTGCTGATCGACTCGACCGGGCGCAGCTACTCGCTGGCCGCCCACAGCCTGCCTTCGGCGCGTGGCCAGGGTGAGCCGCTGACGGGGCGCCTGACGCCTCCGCCTGGGGCCACCTTCGATTGCGTGCTGCTGCCAGAGGACGATGCGCTGTACGTGGTCGCGTCCGACGCCGGCTACGGCTTTGTGGTCAAGGGTGAAGACCTGCAGGCCAAGAACAAGGCCGGCAAGGGTTTGCTCAGCCTGCCCAACGGCGCCAAGGTCATGACGCCGCGGCCGGTGGCTAACCGTGAGCAGGACTGGCTGGCGGCGGTGACCACCGAAGGCCGCCTGCTGGTGTTCAAGGTCAGCGACTTGCCACAGCTGGGTAAAGGCAAGGGCAACAAGATCATCGGTGTACCCGGCGACCGGGTCGCCAGCCGCGAAGAGTTCGTCACCGACCTGGCCGTGGTCGCCGACGGGGCGACCCTTGTATTGCAGGCCGGCAAGCGTACCCTGTCTCTGAAGCCCGACGACCTGGAACACTACAAGGGCGAGCGTGGCCGGCGCGGCAGCAAGCTGCCGCGTGGGTTCCAGCGCGTCGATAGCTTGCAGGTGGAAGTGCCGGCGTAACCGGTGGAAATGTCTGGAACGGCAATTACAGCGCCGTTCCGGGCAGAAACACTGGAGTCGGACGGTTATTTCGCGGATGATATGGCCCTTGCGGCGCCGGCGTGGTCGTGTGCCCGTTTGAATTTATATGTATCACTGCGGTGTGCCTGTAGGCAGCCGCCTGGATGGGATGATGAAATTTCTGCGCCTTCCACTTGCGCTGTTGATGACTGGCCTGCTGGGGCTGGGCGGGTGCACCATGCACCAGCCTGTCGCCTTGTACCAGCTCGACAGTGGTGATCCTGGCCAGCCGTCGCAGAGTGCGGGCATGGCCGTTGTACTCGGGCCGGTATCGGTGGCCGATTACCTGCAGCGCGAGACGTTCCTGCAGCGCCAGGCCGATGGCAGCCTGAGCGCGGCGACCGACGGTCGTTGGGCGGGTAGCCTGTCGTCGGACATCGACCAGTTGCTGGTGCGCCAGCTGGCCTGGCGCCTGGACAGCCAGCGAGTGGTACTGGCCCCGGCAACGGCCGGTTTCACGCCGGATGTACAGGTGCTGCTGTCGATTACCCGCCTGGACTCGGGCAAGGACCAACCGGCCATCCTCGACGCCCAGTGGCGCCTGCTGGACCGCCGTGGCCGCGTACGTGACAACCGTATCGTGCACCTCGAACAGCCACATGAGGGCAGCGAGTCGTCGCAGGTACAGGCCCAGGGCCAATTGCTGCAGAAGCTGGCCGAGCAGCTGAGCACGGCGGTGAAGCCGCTGGCCAACCAGCCGGCAATCGCTGAAGAAACGCCGAAAAAGCCGGCTGCACCGGTGCAGGTGAAGAAGGCGCCGGAAAAGTCCAGGATCCCGATGGCCTCGCCGATCCGCACCGATATGGAAGTCTATCGGTTCTGACCTAACCGCCAGGTGTAAAAAAGCCCGCGATGCTGCGGGCTTTTTCATGTCTGCGTCAAACCATTGCGAAGCTGGGCCCGGGCCCTGTAGGCGCGGCCTGGCGTTGCGAAGGGGCTGCGCGGCAGCCCCAGTGCCCAGCGCAGCCTGTCAGGCCCGACGCTCGTGCATGCGCGCCAGTTGCCGTTCCAGCATCGAAGGGTACGGTTCCAGCAGGCGCTCCACGCAGCAGGCGCCCTCAGGGCTGGCAATCGGGCGAATGCGTGCGCGCTGGCGAATCAGTGCGTCGTCGCTGATCTGCCGCTCTACCAGCAACAGGTTGCGGCTGTGCTGCGACAACGCCAGGGCATCCTGGGCTTTTTCGGCGATCAACACGTCTACCAGCTCCAGCCCGTGCAGATCGTTGCCCAATACCAGGCCCAGCTGCAATTGCAAGGTGATGCCGCTGTCGGCCACTTCGATCTGCAGGGCATGGCCCAGGGCGCGCAACAGCTCGCCGCAGCAGATTGCGTTAGTCAGGTAGTCCTCACCACATACGCGGCTGTGGAACAGCACCAGGGTGCTGCCATCGTTGAGTGTGTGCGTTTCGCCGTCGTACAGCGATGCCGCATGCTCCAGGCAGTCACGGTAACGCTCGGTCAGTTCGGTCAGGCGGGTACGCGGCAGACGGCGCAGTTGCTCCTGGGAGCCCAGCTGCACCGCGAGGATGGCGCTGAAGTGCGGTTCGTCGGACTCGTCTACCACTGCGGTTCTTGGTGCAGTGTCGTCGTCGAGCAGGCCGGCGAACGCTTCGTCATCTTCCTCGTCTGGCACTGCGGCGACCTTGGCGCGCGGCGCGGTCTTGGGTGCCGGGCTGGCGTGATGCGGGTCGTCGAACGGTTCATCGTCGTCTTCCTCAGGCTCTGGCTCCGGCTCTGGCTCCGGCTCTGGTGGCGGCGGTGGCGCCAGGCGCGCATGCAGCTGGCGGGCGATGTCGCCGATTTCATCCTGGCGGTCGGTGGCCGGGGTGTAGTACTGCGGGTCGCGCAGCCATACCCGCAACTGCAGCAATGGCAGGGTGATGTAGCGGCCCTGGCGCAAGCTGAGGGCCAAGGCCAGCGCCAGCAGGATGGCCGCCAGAATGCCCATGCTTTGCAGGCTGATCAGCATCGGCTGCTGGAATTGGCTCATGTCCAGGCTGATGCGCAGCTGCCCGGCAGCCACGTCCTGGAAGCTGATCTTGGTCTGGTACACGCCTTCGGCCTCGCCCAGCAGGCTATTGCGCGGGCGTTGCCCGGCTTCGGCGAGGATGCGGTTGTCCACGCTGTAGATGGCCGCGTGGGCCACCAGCGGGTTTTTCACCAGGTTGCCCAGCAGCACGTTGAGGCTGAGGATATCGTTGGCTACCAGCAGTTCGGTCGCCGAAGTGGCCGTTTGCGTGGTCAGGCTCTGGCCGAGGGCGTCGGCCTGCTCGTGCATGGCCTGCTTGAACTGCAGACCCATCACACAGGCGTAGATCACCAGTGCCAGCGCCACCAGGAAGATGTTGGTGCAGGCGATGCGCAGTGCCAGCGGCACGCGACGTTGACTCAGGGCACGATAGATCATCAGGAAGAAATTGTCTGGTTTGACGGGCGTGGGCCGGTTCACAGAGCTCGGCTCTTAATGGCAAGAAAGTGGGGGGAGTATAGCGAGCCGGGTTTTGTCGGCAAAGTATCGTTGGCGCCCGATGGTCATGGAAAGTCGGTAGAATGCGCATTTTTCATCGAAGTCGGAGCCAGGTTGTGCGCGAAATCGTCCTGATCAACATCACCGGTGAGGACCGTCCCGGTCTCACTGCGGCAATCACCGGCGTCCTGCTGCAGGGCGGTGTGAGTATCCTCGACATCGGCCTGGCGGTCATGCACGGCACCCTGTCGTTCGGCATCCTGGTCGATATCCCTGACAACGAAGTGGCAACTGCCCTGCTGCAGGGTGTGCAAGCCAAGGCCCACGAGCTGAACCTGCAGGCCCGTTATACGCCGATTTCCGAGGCGGATTACCAGCACTGGGCCGACGGCCATGGTGAGGCGCGCCATGTGGTGACCCTGCTCAGCCGCAAGATCACCCCCGAGCAACTGCAGCGGGTCAGTGCGGTGATCAGCCAGTACGGCCTGACGATCGAACGCATCGAGCGGCTGTCGGCCCGGGTGGCGCTGGACGCCGACACCGACAAGGGCAAGGCGGCGGTCGAGATATCCGTGCGTGGGGTGCCGAGCGATGACAAGGCCCTGCGTGCCGATTTCTTCGCCCTGGCGCAGGCGCTGAGCGTCGACATTGCCTTCCAGAAAGACGACCTGTTCCGCCGCAACCGCCGCCTGGCGGTATTCGACATGGATTCGACGCTGATCGAGGCCGAAGTCATCGACGAGCTGGCCAAGGCGGCTGGCGTGGGTGAGCAGGTGGCGGCGATCACCGAACGCGCCATGCGTGGCGAGCTGGACTTCCGCGCCAGTTTCAAGGAGCGCATGGCGCTGCTCAAGGGCCTGGATGTGGGCGTGCTGGACGAAATCGGCGCCTCGCTGCGCCTGACCGAAGGCGCGGAAAATCTGTTCGCCGAGCTCAAGCGCCTGGGTTACAAGACGGCCATCCTGTCCGGTGGGTTTACCTATTTTGCCCGCCAGGTGCAGGCGCGCCTGGGTATCGACTATGTGTTCGCCAACGAGCTGGAAGTGGTGGATGGCAAGGTGACTGGTGTGGCGGTCGAGCCGATCGTCGATGCCCAGCGCAAGGCCGAACTGCTGCAGAAACTGGCCAGCGATGAGGGCTTGCAACTGGAACAGACCATTGCCGTGGGCGATGGCGCCAACGACCTGCCAATGCTGGCACTCGCCGGCCTGGGCGTGGCATTCCGCGCCAAGCCGCTGGTGCGCCAGTCGGCCAAGCAGGCGATTTCTACTCTGGGCCTGGATGGCGTGTTGTACCTGTTGGGCTTGCGCGACCGCGACGCGCGCGGCTGATCCGGAAATTTGGGGCTGCTTTGCAGCCCTTCGCGGGCATGCCCGCGAAGGGCCGCAAAGCGGCCCAGGTTTTATCAGGCCATCAAGCCTGCACAGGCGCCGCCAGCTGCTGCCCCATGCGCACGGCAGAGCCGGCACCCAGGCTTTCGGCCCACTTCACCTGCTGCGGCCCGAACAACACGATGGCCGTCGAACCCAGCTTGAAGCGCCCCAACTCGGCACCTTTCTCCAGGTGGATCGGCGCACGGCTGGCGTCGTCGTATCGGAAGGTCTTCAGCTCACGCTTGGGCGGCGTTACCAGGCCGGCCCACACGGTCTCGATCGAAGCAACGATCATCGCACCCACCAGCACCACGGCCATCGGCCCGCGTTCGGTGTCGAACAGGCAGACCACCCGCTCGTTGCGGGCGAACAGCTCGGGCACGTTTTCAGCAGTGGTCTGGTTGACCGAGAACAGGCGGCCCGGCACGTAGACCATCTCGCGCAGGGTGCCGGCCAGCGGCATGTGCACGCGGTGGTAGTCCTTGGGCGACAAGTAGATGGTGGCAAACTCACCGCCCATGAACGGGGCGGCCAGCGCCGGGTCACCGCCCAGCAGCTCCTGCGCGCTGAAACCGTGGCCTTTGGCCTGGAAGATGCGGCCATGCTCGATCGGGCCAAGCTGGCTCACGGCGCCGTCGGCGGGGCACAGGATGGCGCCCGGGGTTTCATCCAGCGGGCGGGCGCCCGGCTTCAGGGCGCGGGTGAAGAATGCGTTGAAGTGCTCGTAGGCGCTCAGGTCTTCGACCAGCGCCTGGCTCATGTCGACCTGGTAGCGCTTGGCGAACCAGGCGGTGAAGGCGTTCTTGAACCAGCGCACGCGGCACTCGGCGACGCAGCCGGCCAGCCGCGACAGCAGGTGGTGCGGCAGCAGGTACTGGCTGATGATGAACAGACGGGATTTCATGCAGGTTCCTTAAACTTCTACAGGCGTGTCCGGGTGGTTGCCCCATTCGCTCCACGAGCCGGCATAAGCCTTGACGCGTGGGTAGCCGAGGGCCTTGGCCACCAAATAGGTGAAACCGGAGCGGCGGTGGGACTGGCAATGGGTAACCACCTCCTTGTCGGGGGTGATGCCCAGGCTTTGCAAAACTTCGGCGATATCCTTGCGGATGCGCAGGTGGTCGTTGAGGTCCATGCCGGCGGTCCACTCGAAGTTGACCGCACCAGGGATGTGGCCGCCCTTGGCCGACAACACTTTTTCGCCGTTGAATTCCTGTGGGGCGCGGGCGTCCCAGATCACCAGGTCATCGGCGCCCAGGCGGCTTTGCAGGTACTCGCGGGTGGCTGTAGGTGCAGTGTCGAGGTGCAGGTGCACCGGGGCGGTACTGGGTGCAGGCACTTCGGTGGACAGCTTGTCGGCTGGCCAGGCCTGGATACCGCCATTGAGGTAGTGGTAGCGCGTATGGCCGATCACGTCGAGCAGCCAGATGAAGCGCCCCGCCCAACCACCGCCTTCATCGTCATACACCACGTAGACGGCATCATCACGGTGGCCGAGTTCGCTGAACAGTTTTTCCAGTTCGCCCAGGGGCGGCAGCAGACCAGGGGCGGGTGGCTGGCCGAGCTGGGTACGCTTGCCCTCGACAAAGCGGGCGCCGGGGATATGCCCGCTGACATAGCGGTTGGCGCTGCTCAGGTCGACCAGGATCAACTGCGGTGAATCCAGGCGCGGCAGCAGGTCTGCAGCTTCGATCACCAAGGGCAGGCCGGAAAAGTCGGTCATCCACGGTCTCCAGAGTGGAAAGAGGAGCGATTGTAGCGCAAGGCTCAGGCTTTGCGGTTGGCGAACAGCGACAGTGCCCGCTCGATGCATTGCACGGTTTTGCCGAAGGCTTGCACGCTGATGTCGGCCATGGGCCTGCAAGCCTGGTCGGCCACCAGCAGCATGAGCACCTGATCGTTCACTGCCAGCGAGCGCAGCAGCACATGCTCACTGCGGAACAGGGCGCGCAGCGGGGCGGGCAGCAGCGCGGCGAACTGGCTGTGGTTCTGCGGGGTGATGCGCAGCTGCCCGGCCTGGCTCATCAGCTTTTGCAGCAGTTTGTTCTGCGCCACCTGCAGGGCGAGGCCCGCGGCCTCCTTGGGCAAGCCGGCGGTCTGCTGCACGCGCAGGGTGTCGGTGCTCTTGTCCAGGCTCAGCAGCATGATGCGTTGCATACCGCAGGCCAGCAGGGCCTCTTGTGCCTGGGTGGCCAGGTGCACGGTATTGGTGAACGGGCTGGGTTGCGCCAGCAGGTGCTGGCACAGTGTGCGCCAGCGCGCCAGCTCTTCACTGCTGGGCGGTGGCGCCGCCAGCATGTCTGGGTGCGGGCGGCGCTGGTGCCACGGCCATATCAGCGCCTCGGCCGGGTGGAACAGTGCATGCCGGGCATGGCGACGGGCGCTGGCGGCCGCCTGCTGGTGAACTTGCTGCTGCACGTCTTCCAGCGAAGTCTGCAGGTACAGGGCGGTCAGCAGCTGCCAGCGTAACAGGTGCGGGTTGTCCCAGCCGACCTGCGCCGCCAGGGCCAGGTTGTTGGCCAGCAATACGGTATTGGCCGGCTGGTTGAACCAGCGCCGCAGGCCGGGCTCTGCGTCCAGGCGGTGTTGCTGGCTGAGCAGGTCTTCGTCGCGGGCGATGCTCAGCACCTGGGCCAGTTGCTCGCGCTCTTCCAGCAGCAGGCGGTAACCCTGGGTCACCCACTGCGGCAGGCGCCAGTATTCGGCCGTGGTCTGGCACAGCGCCATTATGCGCACGCCAAACAGTTCTTCCTCGACATGGGCGGCCTCTTCACCCTTGTGGATCACCCGCAGCTCCCAGGTGTCGAGCAGCTTCGGGTAGGCCAGTGCCAGCGGCCAGAGGGGCGACAGGAACAGCAGGCTACCCCAGTGGATTTCCTGCCACAGCCGGGCCAGGCGGCTGGCGAACAGGCCGCTGGCCTGCTGCGCTGCGTGCTGGCTGATCATCTGGAACTGGCACAGAACCGGCGGGATTTCTTCAACAGGCACTGCCGGCAGGCGCTTGAGCAACAGCTCGCTGCGCTCCAGGCCGAGCCGGTTGAGGGCCACTTCAAGGCTTTCGGCCGGTTCGGCCATGCTGGCGTTGGTGGAGTGGTTGGCTTCACGCATCACCGACAACACCAGCGCCGGGCTATCTTGCATCAGTTCGGCGATGTCGCGCAGCGAGCGGCGGCTATCGTGGATGGCCGCCATGACCCGGTCGTAGCTGTGCTTCGGCACCGGGATGCGAACACTCTCGAGCAGCTTGACCCAGGCCTCTAGCGTTCGCGGAGCCTGAGCGGGCACCTTGGTTTCAATTGGCATTTTGACATCAGTCCGAACTGGCTTTTCGCATTGTGTGGCTATAGTCTGGCGCAGTTCTGCCGATAAGTAGAAGAAGAGTTTTACAGCTCTCGTCTCTTCCCCTGACCACGACAGCAAGTGCTTTGAACCTATGGCTAAAATTATCGGCATCATCGTCGTATTCGCGAGCGTGCTCGGCGGCTACGTGCTTTCCCACGGCAAGATCGCGGCGCTGATCCAGCCGTTCGAAGTACTGATTATCGGCGGTGCGGCCTTTGGTGCATTCCTGCAGGCCAACCCTGGCTACATGACCATGCACGTCATCAAGAAGTCGATGAAGATGTTCGGCTCGCGCTTCAGCCATGCGTTCTACCTTGAAGTGCTGGGGCTGGTGTACGAAATCCTCAACAAGAGCCGTCGCGAAGGCATGATGGCCATCGAGGCCGACATCGAAGACGCCGCCGCCAGCCCGATTTTCGCCAAGTACCCCACGGTACTGGCCGATGAGCGCATGACCGCGTTCGTCTGCGACTACCTGCGCATCATGTCTACCGGCAACATGGCCCCGCACGAGCTCGAGGGCCTGTTCGACATGGAGCTGCTGAGCATGAAGGAAGAGCTTGAGCACCCGTCCCATGCGGTGACCGGCATCGCCGATGGCATGCCCGGCTTCGGTATCGTAGCGGCGGTGCTGGGTATCGTGGTGACCATGGCCTCGCTGGGCGATGGGGACCAGGCGGCCATCGGCATGCACGTGGGTGCGGCGCTGGTCGGTACGTTCTTCGGTATTCTCGCGGCCTACGGCTTCTTCGGCCCGCTGGCCAAGTGCCTGGAGCACGACGCCAAGGAAGAGCTGAACCTGTACGAGTCGATCAAGGCATCGCTGGTGGCCTCGGCTTCGGGCATGCCGCCGTCGCTGGCGGTCGAGTTCGGGCGCAAGGTGCTGTACCCCAAGCACCGCCCAAGCTTCGCCGAGCTGGAACAAGCGGTTCGCGGTCGCTGATTCATGGAGAACAATCAGCCCATCATCGTCAAGCGCGTCAAGCGCTTTGGCGGCGGCCACCACGGTGGCGCCTGGAAAATCGCCTTTGCCGACTTCGCCACGGCGATGATGGCGTTCTTCCTGGTGCTGTGGCTGTTGTCCACGGCCACGCCTGAACAGAAGATCGCCATTGCCGGTTACTTCCAGGACCCGATCGGGTTCTCCGAAAGTGGTACGCCCTACGTCATCGACCTGGGTGGTTCCCCCGAAATGGCGCCGGACAAAACCATCAACCCGGAAGTGAAAACCGAGCCGACACAGCCGTCGCCCACCCAGCTGGACAAGGACCAGGTGGAGACCATGGCCGAGCAGGTCGAGCGCGAGCGCCTTGAATTGCTGTTGCAGGAGCTGCAGAACAAGGTCGAAGAGAACCCGCAACTGCAGAAGTTCAAGGACCAGATCCTGTTCGAGATCACCCAGGATGGCCTGCGTATCCAGATCATGGACGCCGAGAACCGTCCGATGTTCGATATCGGCAGTGCGCGCCTGCAGCCATATTTCGAAGACATTCTGTTGGCCATGGCCGACACCATCAAGGCAGTGCCCAACAAGATCAGCATCAGCGGCCACACAGACGCCAAACCGTATGCCGGCACTGGCGAGTTCGGCAACTGGGAGCTGTCGGCCAACCGCGCCAATGCCGCACGCCGGGCATTGGTGGCGGGTGGGTACCCGGACGGCCAGGTGGCTCGGGTGGTGGGGTATGCATCGTCATCGCTGTTCGACCGCAAGAACCCGTTCAACCCGGTAAACCGCCGCATCGACATCATCGTGCTGACCAAGAAGGCCCAGCGCAACATCGAGGGTGAGCAGGGCGAACAGGGTGCACCGCAAGCGCCGGCAGCCCCGCCCGCGGCCCCGCCGGCCAGTGGCGCGGCGCCCGGTGCCGGGGCCGATCAGGCGCCGATGCAACCACGTGAACTGCGCCAGAAGCTGAACATCTTCGAGGATGGCACGCTGAAGATGGACGAGAGCAAGGAGCAGTAGGCCCCGCGCAACCTCGCACGGCGTTTTGCAGGGCCGTGCAGGTGGGCCTCAGGGCGGAGGAAGGCTTACAGCCCGGTCAGTAGCTGTCTTCCGTCAGGCTGGCGATGATCGAGCGGTAGCTGTTCATGCGTTGCTGCGAGATCCGGCCATCGTCCAGCGCCTTGAGCAACGCGCAGCCTGGCTCGCGGTCATGTTTGCAATCGCGGAAGCGGCAGGTGCCGAACAGGTCGCGGAACTCGATGAAGCCATCCTCCACATCGCTGCGGCTGACGTGGCCAAGGCCGAATTCGCGGATGCCCGGCGAGTCGATAAGGTCGCCGCCATTGGGGAAATGGTACAGCCGCGCGGTGGTGGTGGTGTGGGTGCCCTGGCCCGACCATTCCGACAGGTCGCCGACGCGGGTGCCGGCCTCTGGCAGCAGGCTGTTGACCAGCGAAGACTTGCCCACACCCGACTGGCCGACGAACACGCTGATGTGCCCGTCAAGTTGCTGCTGCAGGCGTTGCATGCCATCACCGTGGTGGGCAGATACCTCCAGCAGCGGATAGCCCAGCTCGCGGTAAACCTCCAGCAGCGCCTGCAGGCCGGGGCCGTTCTCGGCGTTGATCAGGTCGGCCTTGTTCAGCAGCAGCAGCGGGCGCAGGCCTGCATGCTCGGCAGCGACCAGGTAACGGTCGATCAGGTTCGGGTGCGGTTCCGGGGCCGGGGCAAACACGATCACGATGAGGTCGACGTTGGCTGCGACCGGTTTCAACTGGCCATGGTTGTTTGGCCGGCACAGTTCGGTGCTGCGTGGCATCTGCGCCACGATCACGCCTATGCCCTGGTTGCCTGCACGCCATACCACGCGGTCGCCAGTGACCAGTGCTGGCAGGTTGGCGCGCAAGTGGCAGCGGAACACCTGGCCTGCAACGTCGCCATCCTGGGCCTCCACCTCGACCTGCACGCCAAAGTGGGCAATCACCAGGCCCAGTTGTTCCGGCCCCAGGTCGCCACCTTCCAGTTCCTGCAGCACATGCTGCTCGCGTTTGGCCGCGCGAGCAGCACGCTCGCCCTGGATTTTTTCGATGCGCCAGTTCTGGCGGCGATTGAGCTGGCGTTTGGCCATGAACATTCCGTGAGAAGGGCCCGGGTCAGGGCATTGAAAACGGCAGGCAGTTTAGCACGCCAGGCGTTGCACCATTGCCCTTACCTTGTGGCGGTGAATGGGCGTGGCTGGGCCACTAGGCTAAGATGACGGGCTATATGAGGAGCTTCTGCATGCAAAACCCACAGAACCTGATCTGGATCGACCTGGAAATGACCGGCCTCGATCCGGACAGCGACGTCATCATCGAAATGGCCACCATTGTCACCGACAGCGAGCTGAACACCCTGGCCGAAGGCCCGGTGATCGCCATCCACCACAGCGATGAAGTACTGGCCCGCATGGACGAGTGGAACACCCGCACCCATGGCGCGTCTGGCCTGACCCAGCGTGTGCGCGACAGCAAGGTCGGCATGGCCGAGGCCGAGGCCCAGACCATTGCTTTCCTCGAACAGTGGGTGCCCAAAGGCAAATCGCCGATCTGCGGCAACAGCATCTGCCAGGACCGTCGCTTCCTCTACCGGCACATGCGCAACCTGGAAAACTACTTCCACTACCGCAACCTGGATGTCTCGACGCTGAAAGAACTGGCAGCGCGCTGGGCGCCGGACGTGCGTGACAGCTTCAAGAAGGGCAATACGCACCTGGCGCTGGACGACATTCGCGAATCGATTGCCGAGTTGCGCCACTACCGCGAGCATTTCATCAAGGTGTGAACCGTTACGGCGCAGATATTCTGGCTGCGCCCCCTTTTGGTGCCTTGGGCAACTGGTTAGACTGCGCGCCTTTCCCGCACGGACCCGCACCATGTTGCTGATGCTCTACCTCATTGCCATCACTGCCGAAGCCATGACCGGTGCGTTGTCTGCGGGGCGTCGCGGCATGGACTGGTTCGGCGTGGTGCTGATCGCCTGTGTTACCGCCCTGGGTGGCGGGTCGGTGCGCGATGTGTTGCTCGGGCACTACCCGCTGACCTGGGTGAAACACCCTGAGTACCTGGTGTTGACCAGCTTTGCTGCCCTGTTGACCATTTTCATCGCGCCAATGATGCGCCGCCTGCGCTCGCTGTTCCTGGTGCTAGACGCACTGGGGCTGGTGGCGTTTACCCTGATTGGCTGCATGACGGCGCTGGAAATGGGGCAGGGCATGCTGGTGGCTTCGATCAGCGGGGTGATCACGGGGGTGTTCGGTGGCATCTTGCGCGATATCTTCTGCAACGACATCCCGCTGGTGTTCCGCCGCGAGCTTTACGCCAGCGTGTCGTTCGCCGCGGCGTGGTTCTACCTCGGCTGCGTGTATTTCAAGGTGCCGGCGGAGCAGGCGATGCTGCTGACCCTCTTTGGTGGGTTCCTGATGCGCTTGCTGGCGATTCGTTTCCATTGGGAAATGCCCAAGTTTCACTACAACGACCAGCAGTAAACCTGCCCCAGGCCCGGCGCGGTCCCTGTAGGAGCGGGCATGCCCGCGAACACCGGCGCAGCCGGTGCCACCCACCGCGGTGCCTGCTTCGCGGGCGCGCCCGCTTCCACAGTGGGCCGTGTAGCTATTGAATGCCGTGCCGGGCCAGCGCCCACTCGACATGCTCGCGCACCAGCTCCGACGCATCCTCGCGCCGCGCCTTCAGCGCCTCGATCACCGGTATCGTCGGCGGCGCATTGCCCAAGCCCACCGCCAGGTTGCGCAAGAACCGCTCATAGCCTGCCCGGCGTAGCGGCCCGCCCTCGGTCTTGCGCAGGAAAGTACGCTCATCCCACAGGAACATCTCGGCCAGCTCGGCATTCTCCAACCCATGCCGCGGCTGGAAATCCTGCTCCTGGCTGTGCTTGGCGAAGCGGTTCCACGGGCAGACGATCTGGCAGTCGTCGCAACCGAATACACGGTTACCCATCATCGAGCGCAGTTCGACAGGAATCGGCCCTCTCAGCTCGATGGTCAGGTACGAGATGCAACGCCGCGCGTCCAGCACATAGGGCCCGACGAACGCCTGGGTCGGGCAGATGTCCAGGCACGCCTGGCAACGCCCGCAATGTTCACTGGTGGTGGCTTCGTCCACCGGCAACGGCAGGTCAACGAACAGTTCGGCCAGGAAGAAGTAACTGCCGGCCTTGCGGTTGAGCAGCAGGGTGTTCTTGCCGATCCAGCCCAGCCCGGCCTGCTCGGCCAAGGCCTTCTCCAGCACTGGGGCACTGTCGACGAAGGCGCGGTAGCCGAACGGGCCGATGGCTTGCTGGATACGGTCTGCCAGGAACTGCACGCGCTTGCGCACCAGCTTGTGGTAGTCACGGCCCAGGGCGTAGCGTGACACGTAGGCTTTTTCCGGTTGCGCCAGGCGTTGCGCCATCTGCGTATCGCCGGGCAGGTAGTCCATGCGCAGCGAGACCACGCGTACCGTGCCGGGAATCAGTTGGTCGGGGTGCGCCCGCTTGCTGCCATGGGCACCCAGGTACTCCATTTCGCCCTGGTAACCGGCGTCTAGCCAGCGTTGCAGGTGCTGTTCGTGTTCGCCAAGGTCGACCCCGGCGATGCCGACGTGGGCAAAACCGAGTTCCTGGCCCCATATCTTGATCGATTGGGCCAGTTGGGCGAGGTCAGGTGTAGAGGCAGGCATGGATGGGCAAGGCAATACGGGCTCAGGTGCGTATAATTCTGCCAGACATTGGAGCCTTTGACCCCATGCCGCAGACCAAACACCCTGGCAACACCCTACAACTGCTCAGCAGCGTGACTGTCGCACACCTGCCGGCACGGCACCCGCATGCGCACAAAGGCGACTTCGGCCATGTGCTGGTAGTGGGCGGCGACCTGGGCACCGGTGGCGCTGTGCTGCTCAGCGCCGAAGCCGCCTTGCGCTGCGGCGCCGGCCTGGTCAGCGTGGCGACCCGGCCCGAACATCTACCCGCGAGCCTGGCCCGCCTGCCTGAGGTGATGTGCCTGGGGGTACAGTCGGCCAACCAGTTGGTCGGCGTGCTGGAGCGCGCCACGGTACTGGTGGTGGGCCCCGGCCTTGGGCAGGCTGCCTGGGGCCGGAGCCTGTTGTCGGCAGTGGCGAACGCCGAGCGCCCGCAGGTATGGGACGCCGACGCCCTGAATTTGCTGGCAGGCACCCCATTGGCCCTGCCCAGCGGTAGCATCCTCACGCCTCACCCCGGGGAAGCGGCGCGGCTGCTGGGCATTTCCACCGAAGCGGTACAGGCCGACCGGCCGGGCGCTGCGCGCAAGCTGGCGCGGCGCTACAACAGTGTGTGCCTGCTCAAAGGGGCAGGTACCCTGGTGGCGCACCCGTCCGGCCAGTTGATGCTGTGCGAGCGCGGGCACCCGGCGATGGCCGGCGCGGGCTTGGGCGATGTGCTGACCGGGGTGCTGGCGGCGTTGCTGGCCCAGGGGCTGGACGCCTGGAGTGCCGGCTGCCTGGGTACCTGGCTTCACGCCTGTGCCGGTGAGCGTCTGGGGGTTGAAGGCAGGGGCCTGGCGGCCAGCGATCTGGCGCCGGTCATTCGAGCGTTGTTGGAGGAGCATTCTGCGTGTGTGGCTTAAATCTGTTTCTGGCCGATGAAGCGGCTACAGTCGACTTTGGTGCAAAAATGGCCGAAGTGACCGGTGGTCGCGGTGTCATTTTCCTGGAAGGCGACCTGGGGGCGGGTAAAACTACGCTCTCGCGTGGCCTGATCCGTGGCCTGGGCCATACTGGTGCAGTGAAAAGCCCGACGTTCACCGTGGTCGAACCCTACGAGATCGGCGCTGTCCGAGCTTTTCACTTCGACCTGTATCGCCTGGTCGATCCGGAGGAGCTGGAGTTCATGGGGATTCGTGACTATTTCGAGGGCGACCCGTTGTGCCTGTTCGAGTGGCCACAAAAGGGTGCGGGCATTTTGCCAAAGCCCGACCTGACCATTACCATAAGCCCCCAAGCGGGCGGACGCTCGCTGAACCTGTCGCCGCAGGGGGCTCGCGGCGAGGCCTGGTGCGTGGCACTGGCCAAACACTATAAACAGTAAGTGGGGTAGGTATGCGCATACGCGCACTGGTCGCCATCGTTGGGCTGCTGCTGACAACGGTGACCGTTGACGCTCTGGCCGTCACTCAAGTCAAGAGCGTGCGCCTGTGGCGCGCGCCAGACAACACGCGGCTGGTCTTCGACCTGTCTGGCCCCGTGCAGCACAGCGTCTTCACCTTGAGCGCACCGGATCGCCTGGTTATCGACATCAATGGCGCGACCTTGGCGGCGCCATTGAAAGTGGCGACTTCCAACACGCCGATCAGCAGCGTGCGTTCGGCCCAGCGCACGCCGACCGACCTGCGTGTGGTCGTTGACCTGAAGAAGTCGGTCACCCCCAAGAGCTTTACCCTGGCGCCCAATGCCCAGTACGGCAACCGCCTGGTGGTCGACTTGTACGACCAGGAAGCCGATGCCATCGCGGCAACGGCGCCAACCCCACCACCGACCCCGGTGCAAACGCCTGCCACCACGCCAGCGGTCCCGGTCACGCCGACCCAGCCAGCCATCAAGCTGCCGCCGGTACCTAGCGGCAAGCGCGACATCGTCATTGCCATCGACGCCGGTCATGGCGGCGAGGACCCGGGTGCTTCCGGCTCGCGCGGCCAGCATGAAAAAGACATCGTGCTGCAGATTGCCCAGGAGCTGCAGCGCCAGATCAACACGGAAAAGGGCTTCCGCGCCGAGCTGACCCGCACCGGTGACTACTTCATTCCGCTGCGCAAACGCACCGAAATCGCCCGCAAGAAGGGCGCCGACCTGTTCGTTTCGATCCACGCCGACGCCGCGCCGTCCAAGGCTGCGTTCGGCGCATCGGTATTTGCCCTGTCCGACCGTGGCGCTACTTCCGAAACCGCACGCTGGCTGGCAGACACGGAAAACCGTTCCGACCTGATCGGGGGCGCCGGCAACGTCAGCCTCGACGACAAGGACCGCATGCTCGCGGGTGTGCTGCTCGACCTGTCGATGACGGCCACGCTCAGCTCCAGCCTGAATGTCGGGCAGAAAGTGCTGGGCAACATGGGCCGCATCACCTCCCTGCACAAGCAGCGTGTGGAGCAGGCTGGCTTCATGGTGCTGAAGTCGCCCGATATTCCGTCGATCCTTGTAGAGACTGGGTTCATCTCCAACGCCAGCGAGGCGGCCAAGCTGGCCAGTCGCAGCCATCAGCAAGCGCTTGCGCGGTCGATTCATACCGGGGTGCGCCAGTTCTTCCAGCAGAACCCGCCGCCTGGCACCTATATCGCCTGGCTGCGCGACACCGGCAAGATTGCCGCCGGCCCACGTGAGCACACGGTGCGCCCAGGCGAAACCCTGGCAATGCTGGCGGTGCGCTACCAGGTCAGTGTGGCCAGCTTGCGCAACACCAACAGCCTGAAGTCCGATGAGCTGAAGGTCGGCCAGCGTCTGGATATCCCTGCCACCACATTGGCTTCGCAATGAGTGGTGGTTCGCGCATCCAGCTGCTCAGCCCGCGGCTGGCCAACCAGATCGCCGCTGGCGAGGTGGTCGAGCGGCCGGCCTCGGTAGCCAAGGAACTGCTGGAAAACAGCCTGGACTCCGGTGCCCGGCGCATCGATGTGGAAGTGGAGCAGGGCGGCGTCAAGCTGCTGAAGGTGCGGGATGATGGCAGCGGCATTTCTGCCGACGACCTGCCGCTGGCGCTGGCCCGTCATGCCACCAGCAAAATCCGAGAGCTGGAAGACCTTGAAGGTGTATTGAGCCTGGGGTTCCGTGGCGAAGCCCTGGCCTCGATCAGTTCGGTGGCGCGCCTGACCCTGACCTCGCGTACCGCCAGTGCCACAGAAGCCTGGCAGGTTGAAACCGAAGGCCGCGACATGCTCCCGCGGGTGCAGCCGGCGGCCCACCCGGTGGGTACTTCGGTCGAAGTGCGTGACCTGTTCTTCAATACCCCGGCGCGGCGCAAGTTCCTCAAGGCCGAGAAAACCGAGTTCGATCACCTGCAGGAGGTCATCCGGCGCCTGGCGTTGGCGCGTTTCGACGTCGGCTTCCACTTGCGCCACAACGGCAAGAGCATCCTCAGCCTGCACGAGGCCCATGATGAAGTGGCGCGTGCGCGGCGGGTGGGTGCCATCTGCGGCCCGGGCTTCATGGAGCAGGCGCTGCCGATCGACGTCGAGCGCAACGGCCTGCGCCTGTGGGGCTGGGTTGGGCTGCCGACCTTCTCGCGCAGCCAGGCCGACCTGCAGTACTTCTTCGTCAACGGCCGTGCGGTGCGCGACAAGCTGGTGGCCCACGCCGTACGCCAGGCCTACCGTGACGTGCTGTTCAACGGCCGGCACCCGACCTTTGTGCTGTTCCTTGAACTGGAACCCAACGGCGTCGATGTCAACGTGCACCCGACCAAGCATGAAGTGCGCTTCCGCGAAGGGCGTTCGGTGCACGACTTCCTGTACGGCACCCTGCACCGGGCCCTGGCCGATGTGCGCCCGGAAGACCAACTGGCCGCCCCGGCTGCGGTGCCTGAAGCAATTCGCGCCACTGGCCAGCAGGCCGGTGAGTTCGGCCCGCAGGGGGAAATGCGCCTTGCTTCGCCTGTGCTCGAGCAGCCACGTGCGCCGCAACACACCGCCAGCAACGGCGGCAGTGGTGCCGGTTACCAGTACCAGTACACCCCGCGGCCCTCGCCACCGCTGCCGGCGGCCGAGGCGCAGGCGGTGTACCGCGAGTTTTACAAGCCGCTGGACAATGGCGCCGCCCCGGCAGCCACCCTGCCGGAAAGCCAGGGCGACATTCCGCCGCTGGGTTACGCGCTGGCGCAGCTGAAGGGTATCTACATCCTGGCCGAGAACGCTGTCGGCCTGGTGCTGGTCGACATGCACGCCGCCCACGAGCGCATCATGTACGAGCGCCTGAAGGTAGCCATGGCCAGCGAGGGCCTCAGCGGCCAGCCGCTGCTGGTGCCGGAAACCCTGGCCCTGAGCCAGCGCGAAGCCGACTGCGCCGAAGAGCACGCGCAGTGGTTCCAGCGCCTGGGCTTCGAACTGCAGCGCCTGGGCCCGGAAACCCTGGCCATCCGCCAGATCCCGGCTTTGCTCAAGCAGGCCGAGGCCAACCGCCTGGTGCAGGATGTGCTGGCCGACCTGATGGAATACGGCACCAGCGACCGTATTCAGGCCCACCTCAACGAGCTGCTCGGCACCATGGCCTGCCACGGCGCGGTACGCGCCAACCGGCGCCTGGCCATTCCCGAGATGAACGCCCTGCTGCGCGATATGGAAAACACCGAGCGCAGCGGCCAGTGCAACCACGGCCGTCCCACCTGGACCCAGATGGGCCTGGACGACCTGGACAAACTTTTCCTGCGCGGTCGATGAAATGAGCGGCAAGCCCCCAGCGATATTCCTCATGGGTCCGACGGCCGCCGGCAAGACCGACCTGGCCATCGAACTGACCAAAGTGCTGCCGTGCGAGCTGATCAGCGTTGATTCGGCGCTGATCTACCGCGGCATGGACATCGGCTCGGCCAAACCGTCGAAAGCAGTCCTTGCCGCCCACCCGCATCGCTTGATCGACATCCGCGACCCGGCCGAAAGCTACTCGGCCGCGCAGTTTCGCGCCGACGCCCTGCAGGCCATGGCCGAGATCAGCGGGCGCGGCAAAATCCCGCTGCTGGTCGGCGGTACCATGCTGTATTACAAGGCGTTGGTCGACGGCCTAGCCGACATGCCGGCGGCCGACGCGGGCGTGCGTGCCGAGCTTGAAGCCCAGGCGGCGGCCTTGGGGCTGGGCGAGTTGCACCGCCAACTGGCCGAGGTCGACCCGGTGTCGGCGGCGCGCATTCACCCCAACGACCCGCAGCGGTTGATCCGCGCCCTGGAGGTCTACCGGGTGAGCGGTGAGAGCATGACGGCCCACCGGCAACGTCAATTCGCTGAAAGTCGCGGCGCAGACGCAGGCGCTGGCGGGCATTTGCCCTATACTGTCGCCAGCTTGGCGATTGCTCCTACAGATCGTCACATTTTGCATCAGCGAATTGCGTTACGATTTTCGCAGATGCTGGAACAGGGCTTTATCGACGAGGTCCGATCACTGCGAGCCAGAAGTGACTTGCACGCCGGGTTACCGTCTATACGGGCAGTGGGGTATCGGCAAGTCTGGGATTACCTGGACGGCAAGCTGTCAGAGAGTGAAATGCGTGAACGCGGTATCATCGCGACCCGGCAGCTGGCCAAACGGCAGTTCACCTGGTTGCGTGGCTGGCCTGACGTACACTGGCTAGACAGCCTGGCCTGCGACAATCTGTCCCGCACCTTGAAATACCTGGGGCCCATCTCCATATTGAGCTGAGTCCCTGCTGATTGCCGTCTATTCTTGCGAAGGGGCGGCCTGATTTATCGATCTCATTGATTTTCTATTATTTATCCTTACAGGAGTGCGGCATATGTCAAAAGGGCATTCGCTACAAGACCCTTACCTGAACACTTTGAGAAAAGAGAAGGTCCCGGTTTCCATTTACCTGGTCAACGGCATCAAGCTGCAGGGTTCGATCGAGTCGTTCGACCAGTTCGTGGTACTGCTGAAGAACACCGTGAGCCAGATGGTCTACAAGCACGCCATTTCGACCGTGGTGCCAGCCCGTCCGGTTCGCCTGCCAAGCCCGTCCGATTCCGAGCACGGTGACAGCGAGCCAGGCAACGCCTGATAGGAGCCTGCATTGTTCTTTGAGCGCCACGGTGGTGGTGAGCGAGCGTTGCTCGTTCACTTGGAAGGTCAGAACCCTGAGGCGCGCGAAGACCCGCAGGAGTTTCAGGAACTGGCATTGTCGGCCGGTGCCGACATCATTTCGCTGGTCACGGTGACAAGGCATCAGCCTTCCGCCAAATACCTGATTGGCAGTGGCAAGGTCGAAGAGCTGCACGACCTGGTCCATGCCGAACAGGTAGACCTGGTGATTTTCAATCACACCCTCACGCCCAGCCAGGAGCGCAACCTTGAACGCGTGTTCGAGTGTCGTGTGCTCGACCGCACCGGGCTGATCCTCGATATCTTCGCCCAACGGGCGCGTACCCATGAAGGCAAGCTGCAGGTCGAACTGGCCCAGCTGGAGCACATGAGCACGCGGTTGGTGCGTGGCTGGACTCACCTGGAGCGGCAAAAAGGGGGTATCGGCCTGCGCGGCCCGGGTGAAACCCAGCTGGAAACCGACCGGCGCCTGTTGCGCGTGCGCATCCGCCAGATCAAGTCGCGCCTGGAAAAGGTCCGTAGCCAGCGCGAGCAGGCACGGCGCGGGCGCAAGCGTGCAGACATCCCTTCGGTGTCGCTGGTGGGTTACACCAACGCCGGCAAGTCCACGCTGTTCAACGCCCTGACCGAATCCGAGGTGTACGCCGCGGACCAGCTGTTCGCTACCCTCGACCCGACCTTGCGCCGGCTCGAGCTCAACGACCTTGGCCCGATCGTGCTGGCCGACACCGTGGGCTTCATTCGCCATTTGCCGCACAAGCTGGTCGAGGCATTTCGCGCTACGCTCGAAGAGTCGAGCAACTCCGACTTGTTGCTGCATGTGATCGATGCCCATGAGCCCGAGCGCATGGAACAGATCGAGCAAGTGCTGGCGGTTTTGGGCGAGATTGGCGCCGAAGGCTTGCCGATCCTCGAGGTGTATAACAAACTCGACCTGCTCGAAGATGTCGAGCCGCAGATCCAGCGCAATGCCGATGGCAAGCCGGAACGGGTCTGGGTATCGGCACGCGATGGGCGTGGCCTGGAGCTGGTCGGCCAGGCGATTGCCGAGTTGCTGGGGGAAGATCTGTTTGTCGGTACCCTTTGCCTGGAGCAGCGTTTTGCCCGCTTGCGCGCGCAATTCTTTGCCTTGGGTGCGGTGCAGAGTGAAGAGCATGATGAAGAAGGGCGCAGCCTGCTGAGCGTGCGACTGCCCATGGTCGAACTGAATCGCCTGGTCAGCCGCGAAGGCATGGAGCCGCAAGTGTTTGTCGAGCAACACACTTTGCAATAAATGCCCGTCGAGGTCGCCGGGCAGCAGTGACAGGCATTCTGTAGCATTGGACGGCGCGCCGTGGGCGCGTCTTTGCTTTATCAGATGGAGAGCGCTATGGCTTGGAACGAGCCGGGTGGCAACTCGAACAATCAGGATCCCTGGGGCGGCCGCCGTGGTGGCGGTGGCGGCGGTGGTGACAAGAAAGGTCCGCCGGATCTGGACGAGGCCTTCCGCAAACTGCAGGACAGCCTCAATGGCATGTTCGGCGGCAAGAAGAAACGTGGCGGCGGTGACCGCAACATCGGCAAGGGCGGTGGCTTCGGTCTGCTGGGCATCGGCCTGGCGGTGCTGGCTGCCATCTGGCTGTACAACGCCGTGTATGTGGTCGACGAGCAGGAGCAGGCCGTGGTGCTGCGCTTCGGCAAGTACTATGAAACGGTCGGTCCCGGCCTGAACATCTACTTCCCGCCAATCGATCGCAAGTACATGGAGAACGTCACGCGTGAGCGTGCCTACACCAAGCAGGGCCAGATGCTGACCGAAGACGAGAACATCGTCGAGGTGCCGCTGACCGTGCAGTACAAGATCAGCAACCTGCAGGACTTCGTGCTCAACGTCGACCAGCCTGAGGTGAGCTTGCAGCACGCCACCGACAGTGCCTTGCGCCACGTGGTGGGTTCCACCTCGATGGACCAGGTACTGACTGAAGGCCGTGAGCAGATGGCCGTGGATATCCGCGAGCGCCTGCAGCGCTTCCTCGACAACTACCGCACGGGTATCACCGTTACCCAGGTCAACGTACAGAGCGCGGCAGCCCCGCGTGAAGTGCAGGAAGCCTTCGATGACGTGATCCGTGCCCGTGAAGACGAGCAGCGCGCCCGCAACCAGGCCGAGTCCTACGCCAACGGCGTGGTGCCGGAAGCCCGTGGTCAGGCGCAGCGCATCATCGAAGATGCCAACGGCTACCGCGACGAAGTCATCGCCCGCGCCAAGGGTGAGGCCGATCGCTTCAGCAAGTTGCTCGGCGAGTACCGCAAGGCACCTGACGTGACCCGCCAGCGTCTGTACCTGGAGACCATGCAAGAGGTCTACAGCAATTCGAGCAAGGTCATGGTGGCAACCAAGGATGGGCAGAACAACCTGCTCTACCTGCCGCTGGACAAAATGGTCGAAGGCAGCCGCAACGCGTCCGCGCCAAACACCAGCGTATCGCCATCGGCCAACGATGCGGCCGCGCGTGCGGCGCAGGACATGCAACAGCAACAGCAGCCGCTGCGCACTAGGGAGAGCCGCTGATGAGCAACAGATCGCTGATCGCCCTGATCGCCGCCGTGGTCCTGGCCATCGTGGCCTGGAACAGCTTCTACATCGTGTCCCAGACCGAGCGTGCAGTGCTGCTGCGCTTCGGTAAGGTGGTCCAGGCAGATGTTCAGCCAGGCCTGCACGTGAAGATCCCGTACGTGAACCAGGTACGCAAGTTCGACGCCCGCCTCATGACCCTCGACGCCCCGACCCAGCGGTTCCTGACCCTGGAGAAGAAAGCGGTGATGGTCGACGCCTACGCCAAGTGGCGCGTCAAGGACGCCGAGCGCTTCTATACCGCCACGTCGGGCATGAAGCAGATCGCCGACGAGCGGCTTTCGCGTCGCCTGGAAAGCGGCCTGCGTGACCAGTTCGGTAAACGTACCCTGCACGAAGTGGTTTCCGGGGAACGCGACGCACTGATGGCTGATATCACCGCATCGCTGAACCGCATGGCCAACAAGGAGCTGGGCATCGAGGTGATCGATGTGCGCGTCAAGGCCATCGACCTGCCGAAGGAAGTCAACCGCAGCGTGTTCGACCGCATGAGTACCGAGCGTGAGCGTGAAGCCCGCGAGCACCGCGCCAAGGGTAACGAGCTGGCCGAAGGTATTCGTGCCGACGCCGACCGCCAGCGCCGTGTGCTGCTGGCCGAAGCGTACCGCGAATCGGAAGAAACCCGCGGTGACGGTGACGCCCAGGCGGCCGCCATCTATGCCAAGGCCTACACCCAGGACGCGGACTTCTATGCGTTCTACCGTAGCCTGCAGGCGTACCGCGAAAGCTTCTCGAGCAAGAGCGACGTGCTGGTCCTGGATCCGAAGAACGAGTTCTTCCGCTTCCTGGACAAGAGCAAGCCGTAATGCTCAGGCCCTGATTTTCATGCGGCAGCGCTCCGCCTGGCAGCTAAAACACCAGGCGGGGTGCATCCTGAATGAAAAGGGGTGTATCATGAGGCAGCCGGGAAATTTCCCGGCTTTTTTGCGTCTGCAAGGTTGATTGGCACAGCGCCGGTTGACGGTTTGCTCAGCTCGCAAGGCAATTCGAGGGTATCGGGTACGGTGGCTGCGCTGGGATCAGTGCTGCCCGCTGCTGTGCGCGATACCGGCTTTACTGACGGCTCGCCTGCTGGCAAGCCGCCCGGACCAGAGGGGAAATGGCGTAATGGCAACGGTAGACCGCTGGCTGCTGCCAGATGGCATCGAGGAAGTACTGCCACCTGAGGCTGCGCGTATCGAGATCGCGCGCCGCCAGGTGTTGGACCTGTTCCAGGGTTGGGGCTACGAACTGGTCGTCACCCCGCATATCGAGTACCTGGAGTCGCTGCTGACCGGCGCCGGCCAGGACCTGGACCAGCGCACCTTCAAGGTGGTGGACCCGCAGTCCGGCCGCCTGATGGGCTTCCGCGCCGACTTCACCCCGCAGGTGGCCCGTATCGACGCGCACACCTTGCGCCGTGAAGGCCCAAGCCGGTTATGCTATGCCGGTAGCGTGCTGCACGCCCAGCCGCGCGCACTGTCCACCTCGCGCAGCCCGATCCAGCTGGGTGCCGAGCTGTACGGCGATGCCAGCCCTACCAGCGACGTCGAAGTCATCAGCCTGATGCTCGCCACGCTGCAACTGGCTGACGTGCCGGACGTACACATGGACCTTGGCCACGTCGGCATCTACCGCGGCCTGGCCCGTGCGGCCGGCCTGTCCGGGGCAGTGGAGCAGCAGTTGTTTGACGCGCTGCAACGCAAGTCGGTCGATGAGGTGCAAGCCTTGACTGCCGACCTGCCCAAGGACCTGGGCAACATGTTGCGTGCGCTGGTCGAGCTGTGCGGTGGCCGTGAAGTGCTGAACGAAGCGCGCGTGCGCCTGGGGCGCGCCCCGGCCAGCGTGCTGGCCGCGCTGGACGACCTGCTGGCGATCGCGGACCGGCTGGCGTCGCGCTACCCGGAACTGCCGCTGTACTTCGACCTCGGTGAGCTGCGCGGTTACCACTACCACACCGGTGTGGTGTTCGCCGTGTTCGTGCCGGGCGAGGGGCAGTCCATTGCCCAGGGCGGGCGCTATGACGACATCGGCGCCGATTTTGGCCGGGCACGCCCAGCCACAGGTTTCTCCACGGATTTGAAGACCCTGGTCACACTGGGGCGAGCGGAGGTCGTATTGCCGACTGGCGGCATCTGGATGCCCGACAGTGGCGACGCGGCCCTCTGGCAGCAAGTCTGCCAGTTGCGCAGCGAGGGCCAGCGTGTGGTTCAGGCTCTGCCTGGCCAGCCGTTGAGTGCTGCTCTCGAGGCGGATTGTGATCGGCAATTGATTCAGCAAGATGGGCGCTGGCAGGTTCTGCCGCTGGCCCAGTGAGTTTCTGCGTCGGCAACAGGCCGGCAACCAAGTTTGCGTGAATGAGGACCAATGTAATGGGTAAGAATGTCGTCGTCCTGGGCACCCAGTGGGGTGATGAGGGCAAAGGCAAGATCGTCGATCTGCTGACCGAACATGCTGCCGCCGTAGTGCGCTACCAGGGTGGCCACAATGCGGGCCACACCCTGGTGATCAACGGTGAAAAAACCGTTCTGCACCTGATTCCGTCTGGCATCCTGCGTGAAGGCGTACAGTGCCTGATCGGCAACGGCGTGGTCGTTGCCCCGGATGCGCTGATGCGTGAAATCACCAAGCTGGAAGAGAAGGGCGTACCGGTGCGCGAGCGCCTGCGCATCTCCCCGGCAGCGCCGCTGATCCTGTCGTACCACGTGGCCCTGGACCAGGCCCGTGAAAAAGCCCGTGGCGAAGCCAAGATCGGCACCACTGGCCGCGGCATCGGCCCAGCCTACGAAGACAAGGTCGCCCGCCGCGGCCTGCGCGTGGGTGACCTGTTCCACCGCGAGCGTTTCGCTGCCAAGCTCGGTGAGCTGCTGGATTACCACAACTTCCAGCTGGTGAACTACTACAAAGAACCGGCCATCGACTTCCAGCAGACCCTGGACGAGTGCATGGCCTACGCTGAACAGCTCAAGCCGATGATGCTCGACGTCACCGCCGAGCTGCACAACCTGCGCCGCGCCGGCAAGGACATCATGTTCGAGGGCGCCCAGGGTTCGCTGCTGGACATCGACCACGGTACCTACCCGTACGTCACCAGCTCCAACACCACGGCTGGTGGTATCTCCACCGGTTCCGGCGTGGGCCCGATGTACCTGGACTACATCCTGGGCATCACCAAGGCCTACACCACGCGCGTGGGCTCCGGTCCGTTCCCGACCGAGCTGTTCGACGAAACCGGCGCTACCCTGGCCAAGCGTGGCCACGAATTCGGCTCCACCACCGGCCGTGCTCGCCGTTGCGGCTGGTTCGACGCCGTGATCCTGCGTCGCGCCATCGACGTCAACAGCATCTCGGGCATCTGCCTGACCAAGCTGGACGTGCTCGACGGCCTGGAAACCATCAACATCTGCGTTGGCTACAAGAACGAGAACGGTGCCGTCATCGACGCACCTTCCGATGCCGACAGCTACATCGGCCTGGAGCCGGTGTACGAAGCGATGCCAGGCTGGAGCGAGTCGACCCTGGGCGTTAAAACCTTGGAAGAGCTGCCGCAGGCTGCACGTAACTACATCAAGCGCATCGAAGAGTTGGTCGGCGCCCCGATCGACATCATTTCGACCGGCCCGGACCGCAACGAGACCATCGTCCTGCGCCATCCGTTCGCCTGATCTGCCCTCCAGGCTGATCTGACGCCGTGGCCCTGAAAGGGGCTGCGGCGTTTTTGTTTGTGGCGTATGCCTGCCTTGAGCGCTGTGGGCTTTCTGTGGAAGCTGGCTTGCCGGCGATAGGACCAGCCCAGGCAACCCCGTTGCTCAACCTTGGCGCATATCCCTGCTCCCCCCGGCACAACCCTTGCTGTAAGAAACATCTGACGATGCCATCAAAATAGTGGCGCCAGAAAACACGAGGGTTACAACGTGTCTGCCATCCTCTCACTGTTACGAAGCCGCCTTCTGCGGCCTGTGTTTGTTGCCCTTGGTATCGCGCTTTTGGTGCAGGTACTGGTTGCAGTTGCCCTCACCCGCAGCACGGTGACTGCCCTTGAGGCCGACCTTGGCGAGCGCCTGGGTAATGACAGCCGCCAACTCGCCAGCGAGCTGGAGCAAGCCGGGCAAGATGTACGTTCGGGCCTCGACGGCCTGTCCAGCAGCACTCGCCAGCGCCTCAGCGCGGGGTTGGCGACGCGCCTGCAAAGCGAGCAGCAGCAACTGCGCAGCACCCTGGAGAAGAACCTCAAGGATTCGGCCAGCGACATGGCCGAGTTGCTGGCCTCGGTCGCCCCGCGGGCGATCTGGGATAACGACGTGCCGGTACTCTCCGACTTCGCCCGCCGCGCCCAGCGCAATCCCAATGTGCTATTCGTGATCTACGACGACGCCCAGGGCCAGCACCTGACCCGCTACCTGAACCGGCAAAACCCGATCAACCAGGCGTTGATGGAGAAAGGCCAAGGCGAGCGCGCGCTGGACAAGGTGATCGACGCCGCCCGGCGCGACCCGGCGGTGTACTTCGTGGAAGCGCCGATCAACCCCAATGGTGCGGAAATCGGCAAAGTGGTCATGGGGGTTTCCACCGCAGGCATCGACCAGGAACTCAAGGCCCTTGACCAGCGTTTTTCGGCGCTGATTGCCAGTGGTGAACAGTTGGTGGGTGACAGCCTGAACGGTGCTGCCGCCGACAGCGGCAACACCCTGCGCGAACGCCTGGAGAAAGCACAGGGCAGTGCAGCGGCAATGCAGGCCAATACCGCGCAGACCGTACGCGATGCCGCTGCCGAGCTGCGCTGGCGCATCGGTCTGGGCTTGGCGGTGGTGGGGCTAGGTGTATTGCTGGTCGTGGCCGTGGTGCTGGGGCGCCGGGTGCTGAGCAAGTTGCGCCTGTTGATAACTGCCCTGAATGACCTTGCGGCCGGCGAGGGCGACCTGACCAAGCGCGTGTCGCTCGACAGCCGCGATGAAATTGGCGACATGGCCTCGGCGGTGAACCGTTTTGTCGACAAGCTGCAGCCAATCGTGCGGGAGGCGGGCGAAGTGGCGCAGCGTACCGGCATAGAAATAGGCGCGATGGCCCAGCGCAATGCCGGCGCCGATGCTGCTGCCGCGCTGCAGCGTGATGAAGTGGCAGCCAGCCTGCGCGACCTGTCGAGCATGGCTGACGAAGCCCAGGCCGAAAGCCATGCGATGCAGGCGGCTCTGCAGCAGGTGGTGGATATTCGACAGGCCACCGACGAGAACAGCCGCAGCTCGACCCAGCTGGCGAGCTTGATCGAGAACCTGGCCGGCCAAGTGGAGACGGGCTCCCAGGTGATCGAGCGCCTGGCCAAGCAGAGTGAGCAGATCGAAGTGGTGCTGACGGTTATTCACGGCATCGCCGAGCAGACCAACCTGCTGGCCTTGAACGCCGCCATCGAGGCGGCCCGGGCAGGCGAGACCGGGCGCGGGTTTGCCGTGGTGGCCGATGAGGTGCGGGCGCTGGCGAGCAAGACACAAAGCTCCACTGGCGATATACAGTCGCACATCGCCGCGTTACAGAAGGGCGCCAAGGAGGCCGTGGCTACTATCAGCCAGGCCGGGCTCAAGGCCAGTGAAGGCCTGTTGGTGCTGCGCGACAACGAACGTCGCCAGCAGTCGGTGCAGGCTGCGGTGGAGCAAGTTCACGCGGCCATTGGTTTGGCGACTCGCGCTGCCGAACAACAGGCCCATGGCGCACAGGCGGTGCGGGGGCGGGTGGAGAACATCCATGCCCAGGCCGAACGCTCGGCTGAGGTGGTGATGCAGACCACGGCCAGCAGCAAGGTGCTGGATGACTTGGCGGCTCAGCTACGCGCCAGCCTGGGCCAGTTCCGGGCCTGAATCCTGCGCAGTCTCTTCTTGTGGGAGCGGCCTTGCGTCGCGAAAGGACCGCAAAGCGGTCTCAGGATATTCGCGTAAACACATCCATTGCTGGGGCCGCTTCGCGGCCCTTTCGCGACACAAGGCCGCTCCTACAGCGAGTCATGTTGCTATGCTGTCAGCGACACATGACAAAGGGAGTTGCTCATGTCCGCCCAATTGGTCGCCGCCCAGGCAGACCTCGATTTTCTCCACAGTGCCAGCAGACAGCTCACTGCCCCGATGACCGCCCTGCAAGCCTACTGCGCCATGACCTCGGATGTTCCCGCCTGGCTGGCCAAGGCCTTCCGCATTCGTGACTTCATCTCGCGTCGATTCAATGTCGCCGATATCCATGGCTTCACTCCCCAGAATCCTGGGCATGTGCCAGCCGACGGCGAGCATCTGGACTTCTTCACTGTCGAGGCCATCAGCGACCAGCAACTGGTGCTGACGTCGCGCGATACGCACTTGGCGGTGATGGTCTGCATGGATGTGAATGGGCAGCGCTTGAAAGTGACCACGTCGGTGCGGTGTTTCAATGCCTTTGGCCGGCTGTACATGCTGCCGGTTGGCCAGGTACATGGTCTGATCGTGCGTCGGATGTTGGCGAATTTGTAGACAGCGCTGAATATGAAGGTGAAACATTCATTTACGTGATCAAGTCTGCATCTTCCTCAAAATTGTAGGATATTTCCCGAATAGGTCTCGTTAGAATGTTTGTTGTTGCAGCGCTAGACGCAGGGAGCTAGTGTCGATCTTGCCTGAAGGCGCCGGCAAACTTCGCCGCTTTCTTCAGGAACGACCTCAGGACGGCGATGTCGGAACATCGTCGTTATCAGCCCAATTTTTACCAAGGAGAGGTAAGCATGGCTTTCGATGCTTATATTCAAATCGCGGAAATCACTGGCGAAGCACTGGACGAGCAGTACGCCAACTGGATCGAAATCATCGGCTACAAGTTCGGTGCCAATCAGAGCACCTCTGCCACCGCAAGCTCAGCGGGTGGCGCATCATCAGGCCGCACCACACTCACCAACTTTACCTTCACCAAATACCTGGACAGTGCTAGCTGCAAGCTGCTGGAGGCTAGCTGTGCCGGGCAGCACCTGAAGGAAGTGAAGCTAGTGGTGTGCCGTGCCGGTACCGAAAAGCTCAAGTACTACGAAGTCGTTCTCGAAGAAGTGATCATCGCCGATTACGCCCAGAGCGCCAGCGCCGGGGTGCCGATAGAAGTGATTCAATTGAACTACGGCCGCATCAAGACCACCTATACGCGGCAGAAACGCCGCGACGGCAGCGCGGGCGGCAACGTGACCGGCGGCTGGGACCGCATCGCCAACAAGAAGTATGCGTGAGGTGCGACCATGTCCGAGGCACGCAGCTTTATCAATCCTCAGGCGCAATCGTATGAGTCGCTGAAGGCCGGCACGCCCATGTCGGCCAATCAGCGGGCCAAGTTTGATGTGCTGAATGCACATATCGCCAATGGTGTGGTGTTCCCTGGCGAGCTTGTAATCTTGGGTGACCCAAGCACTCCGACCTGCACCAGTCATGAAGCTTTCCTCATGGGGAAGGCGGCTGGAATACACCTGGACATTGAGTTGGGCGGAGGGGGAATTGATGGATTCCTACTGGGGAACTATGAGTTGCTGCAGAGTTTGCTGGTCCGTGCTTCCATAGGCGCAGGCGTAGCCAGTGACGCCTGGAGTAAGCACGTCGAAGCTATCAAGAAAACGCTTGAAGAGATTGAGCAGCTTCATAGAGAGTATTTGAATCACGGTACGTTGAAAGAGCGTAATGATTTTTATGCGAAGCGCACAGCTTTGTTTCTGAAGTTGGAGGCGCAATTGGATGGCATGGCCGCATATGGGTCAGGGTTGCGAAGCAGGGGCAAGATCAAGAGGGCGCTTGGTATATCTACAAAAAGTTTTTTGCATACTGGCGAAATTAGCGGTTACTCAGAAAAGATAGCGGGTGTGGCGAGGGCCGCTAGTTGGATTAAAAAGGGGGCGTATGTGGGCATGGCGCTGGATTTGGCGTCAACGGAGTTATCGATTCGTCAAGCTTGCATGCTCGGTCGAGAGGATGATTGTCGAAGAGTTAAGTATATCGAGCGAAGTTCATTGGCCGCTAGCTGGGGGATTGGAGGTGCGATTGGATATGTTGGGGCAGCATTGGGCCCAATGGTCTGTGTTGCGGTCGGTATTCCCACGGGAGGAACGGCAACTATCGCGTGCGCAGTGCTGGGGGGGGCCGCTGGTGGTATGGCTGGTGGGGCGCTAGGAAAAATGGGAGGCGAGACTTTGGGTGAGATTTTTTATGAGGCCGTACGATGAATAGCCAGCAGGTGGCTGTGCTCGGTGTTTTTTTGATTATTTCACCCTTCTTGATGTTCGCTGTACTGGCCTTTGTTGCGCATCGATGCTTGGGTCGTATCGAATCATACTTGTCGAATAGTCGCATGGTGGTCGTTAATAGGGAGATGTACGGCAGCTCTGGCCTGTTTGGAAGGGTCATGCGCCTCGGCTCAATTTCAGCAATGTTAACAATGAGATCCTTTAGCGTTCGTAAAGGAATGTTAGATGGCGAAGACGTCCGCAAGACTCCAGTCGATCTGAAGAAATTGTTAGTGCGTTTATGGGTTGCTCAGATTCTACTAATTACACTGATCGTACTATTTTTTACTTGGCTGCTGTATTGGCAATAGCCCATAGCCCTTTGGCATTGGGGTTGGGTGGAGGGAGCATAGGAGGCTCTGTGGGGAGTTTCCTTGCTACTGCTGGCTGTACTTTTGTGTTGGGAGTTACCACGGGGCCTGGTGCGCTTGCCTGCGCAGTCTTGGGAGGGGCGATGGGTAGTGTCGTTGGTGGGAATATTGGAGCAGAAGGAGGTGAAGTTATTGGTGAGTATTTGTATCGGAGGGTGGCGGAATGAGTATTGAGCCAGCGCTGGTATGGATGTCCATCTTAGGGCCGGGTTGCCTGGCTATGTTGGTACTGATATACGTGGCTCACAAGCATACTGATGGGATTGAAGCGTTATTGATTAACTCCAAGTACATTGGAAATATGAAAATTACTTTTTCCGGGGGGGGCTTGATTGGGAAGGTTTTACGGACGTGCGTCATTGGAGGCGTACTGATGTTCCCGGGCCCCTATGCCCGCAGGGGGCTAGTCGATTTGAGCGAGGTCGAGCGTTTCCCCGTGGGGATGAAGCGGATCATTGTAGGTGGGGTGTTAATCCTCATTATCTGTTTTTCGATGATGGTCGCATTCCGAGCATGGACGTACCTGAGTTTGCAGTAAATGCAAATTAGTTGCTATGGGAATCAGATAGCGTGAAGTCTGATGGTGGTCCAGGCTGACCAACAGCCTGGACTTGATTTCAAGCTTTGTTCGAGTAAATCTGCGTACTCAGCAATTTCAGCTTCACCAAGTATCTGGACAGAGCCAGCTGCAAGCTGCTCGAGGCCAGCTGTGCCGGCCAGCACCTGAAGGAAGTGAAGCTAGTGGTGTGCCGTGCCGGTACCGAAAAGCTCAAGTACTACGAAGTCGTTCTCGAAGAAGTGATCATCGCCGATTACGCCCAGAGCGCCAGCGCCGGGGTGCCGATAGAAGTGATTCAATTGAACTACGGCCGCATCAAGACAACCTACACCCGGCAGAAACGTCTCGATGGCAGCGCCGGCGGTAATGTCACTGGGGGTTGGGACCGCATCAACAACAAGAAGTACGCGTGAGGTGCGACCATGTCCGAGGCACGCAGCTTTATCAATCCTCAGGCGCAATCGTATGAGTCGCTGAAGGCTGGCACGCCCATGTCGGCCAATCAGCGGGCCAAGTTTGATGTGCTGAATGCACATATCGCCAATGGTGTGGTTGTCGGCGGGGAGCTTGTGATTGTTGGTGATCCCAGCACGCCCATGTGCACAGGTCATGAAGCACTCTTGATGGCGAAGGCGGCGGGAATACATCATCAGCTTGAGATTAACGGCGCAGGGGTAGATGACTTTCTTCTGGATAACTACGAGTTTTTGAAAAGCCTGCTCGCCCATGCTTCCATGGGAGCTGGCGCTGTGAGCGACGGCTGGAGCAGATACCTTGCTGTTGGTGGTGCTATAGGCGGTACGGCCGTAGGTGATATCGGTGAGATGGTTGGTGAGTTGTTATATGAGGTGCCGCAATGACTAGCTTCGACACGAGGTGGTTAGGTCTTCCTTTGATGGTAGCTATGTTTATAGTCATATTTGTGTGGATTTATATTTCAGTTCGTTATGTAAATTACATAGAATCGTTACTTTCTAATAGTTCAATGGTTTCGGGTAACAAAAGGATTTTTAGCTCCGCCGGCTTGCTAGGTAAAGTGATGCGTACCGGTTCGGCGTCCGTCATGTTGTCGATGAGGGCGATTTGTATTCGTAAAGGCCTTCTGGATCGTCAGGATGTAAAGAGGTTTCCTGGTGGTTTGCGGCGTATGCTAGTTGGCTTGTGGTTTGTTCATGTGGCTGTTTTTTTATCGCTCATTGGTCTTTGGGTGTGGTTGAAATTGGTAGGCTATTAGTAGTTTTCGGCTGGAGCCTGCGGTGAGCAGAAGCGAGCTGTCTTCATCGTTAAATTTGTAAGGAATTTCGCACAATAGTCTTGGTTAGTTACCTACTAGTGCAGTGCCAGGCACCGGGGTATAGTGTCAGCCGGGCCTGAAGGAAGAGCGCGAGAATGAGTGCCGTAGCTTTGACGATAATCGCGTCTATCCTGCTCGCTTGTATGGCAATCAGCGTGTGTGTGATGGTTTACTTAGCTTGTCGATCTATAGAGGCTATCGAAAAAGCTTTAGCGAAATGCAAGTATATTCAGAGTAACAGGGAAAACTTTTCAGCGGCTGGTCTTGTTGGAAAATTAATGCGTACTTGCCTGGCGGCAAATATGCTGATGATTCCAGGGTTGTTTGTTCGAAAAGGTGTGGCAGATGTTTCAGATCTCGAGAATTTTCCAAGGCCTATTAAAAGAGTTTTGTTGCCGTCTTGGATGGGGCTTGTAGTGTCGACGACCTTGTTCTTTGCTTTCAACTGGCTGGTGGGAGTTTTAAAGTGAACTTGTGATGAAGTCTCAAGTACTCAGGCTTGTGCCCAGGCCACATGGCAGCCTGGGCAAGCTTTCAAGCCTTGTTCAGATACATCCGCGTAGTCAGCAAATACACCGGCAACCCCGACACCACAATCAGCAATGCCGCATAAGGCGCCGCCGCCGCGAACTCGACGTTTGCCGTATGCGCCCACACCTCGGTCGCCAGGGTGGTCATGCCGGTCGGGCTGAGCAGCAGCGTTGCCGTAAGCTCTTTCATGGCATCCAGGAACACCAGGGCAAACGCTGCCGCCATGGCCGGGAAGATAATCGGCAGGGTCACCCGGCAGAACGCGGCAAAACTGCTCGCACCCAGCGTACGCGCAGCTTCTTCCAGCGTTGGCGAAGCCTTGTTCAGCGCGGTGCGCACCGGCGATTGCGCCAACGGCAGGAACAGCAGTGCATAGGCCAGCAGCAACAGCGCCGTGGTCTGGTACAGCGCCGGCACATAGTGCAAGGCGAAGAACACCAGGGTCAGGGCGATCACCAGGCCGGGCAGGGCGTGCAGCAGGTACGGCAGGCGCTCGGCCCAGATCGCCAGGCGGCCTTTGTAGCGCACCACCAGGAAGCTGATCGGCAGCGCCAACAGCACGCAGAAGCCGGCACCGCCAAGTGACACCGACAGTGAGGTGAACAGCGCCTTGGAAATGGCCGACACCGGGAATGCCGCTGACGAACCTACGCCAAGCCAGTAGCCGAGCATCGCCAGGGGAATGCCGCTGCCCAGCACTGCCAGGCCCAGGCAGAACAGCTGCGCCGGCACCGCCCAACCACGCAGCCGCACCGGTTGTGCACGGCGTGCCACGCCCTGGCCGATGCGTACATGGCGGGTCTTGCCGCGCACGCGCAGCTCCAGCCACAGCATCACCAGGCACATCGCCAACAGGACGGCAGACAACATGGCCGCGTTGGCGTTGCTGAACTCCAGTTCGAACTGCTGGTAAATCGCCGTGGTGAAGGTTTGCAGGCCGAGAATCGACAGCGCACCGAACTCCACCAGCATGTGCAGGGCAATCAGCAGGGCACCGCCAAGCATCGACGGCCACAGCAGGGGCAGGGTCACCTTGGTGAATACGCCCCAGCGGCTACAACCCAGGGTGCGCGCCGACTCCTCCAGGGAGGTGTCGAGATTGCGCAGGGTCGCGGCCACCGGCAGGAACACCAGCGGGTACTTGGACAGGGCCATGACCATGATCGCCCCGCCCAACCCTTCGAAGTCCGAGCTAAGCGATACCCAGGTGAAGCTGCTGACGAACGACGGTACGGCAAACGGCAGGCACAGCACCACCCCCCACAGCCGGCGACCGGCCAGGTTGCTGCGCTCCAGCAGCCAGGCCAGCGCCAGACCGACCACCATGCAGGTCAGCGTTACACCGACCATCAGCAGCAGGGTATTGCGCATCAGCCCCCAGACAAAGGGCCGCCACAGCAGGTACAGGGCTTCGTGCCAGCCGGCTTCCCAGGCTTTGATTGCCACATAGGCCAGGGGCAGCAAGCTCATCGCCACCAGGAACAGCACAGGCAGCACGACCCAGATCGAAGGGCGCTTGCGGCGCGGTACGAACCGTACCTGCAGCGGGGTGGACAGGGCGGCGGTCATCAGAGCAGGCCGACCTCGCGTTCCAGCTCGATGGCTTCTTCGGCATTACCCAGGTCAGCTGGCGAAATCTTCGGCGGGCGCAGTTCATCGAACGGTTTCAGGCCGCGGTCCGAAACCATGCCTTTGTGCAATGGGTACTCCGCGGTGGTCTGGGTGATCACGCGCTGGCCTTCTTCGCTGGCCATCCAGTTGAGCAGGGCCTGGGCCTCTTTCGGGTGCTTGCTGGCCTTCACGGCCGCGGCGCCCGAGATGGTCACCAGATTGCCGGCGTCGCCGTCGGCCAGGTAGTACAGTTTCGAATCGAGCTTGCCGCGCTCACGCTCCAGGGCGTACCAGTAATAGTTGTTCACCAGTACGGCAGCCACTTCGCCTTTTTCCACGGCCTTCAGCGCGACCATGTTGTTGGTGTAGGTCTTGCCGAAGGCCTTCAGGCCGGTCAGCCATTCTTCGGTGGCTTCACGCCCGTGCATCTTCAGGATGGCAACGGCCTGCTCCTGGAACGCACCGCTGGTCGGTACATAGCCTACGCGCCCTTCCCAGTCAGGGTTGGCGAAGTCCATGACGGTGGTCGGCAGGTCTTTCTCGTCGATCTTCTTCGGGTTGTAGACCACCACGCGGGTGCGCGCGGTAACGCCCATCCAGGTGCCGTTGGCAGCCACATATTCCTTGGGCAGCATGTTCAGCGTGGCGTCGTCGATCTTCGCCAGCAGGCCCAGCTCGCCCAGGTTGTTCAGCGGTGGCGATTCTTCGGTGTAGATGATGTCGGCCGGCGAGCGATCGCCTTCCTCGATGATCTGGCTGGCCAGCTGGTTGCTGCTGCCTTTACGGATATTGATGTGGATACCGGTCTTGGCCTCGTAGGCCTTGGCGATGGCTTCGCCGATTTCCTTGTGCTGACCGTTGTACATGGTCAGGGTGACCGGTGCGTCAGCCATGGCGGCCGGAGCGCCGATGACCAGGCTCAGCACGGCGGCGGCCAAGGTACGCATCAGCGGTTGCGGGCGGATCGTCATGCGGGTACTTCCTCGCTTACGGCAACATATTTGGAAACAATGGTAAACGAAATCGTTTCTCATGTGGCCGGGTGACGATAAATTCATCGTCAGACCATGGTGCAAGGGGTGGGGGAGGGTACAAAAATCGCAGGCAAGAAAAAACCCACTAGCAAGCTAGTGGGTTTTTGTATGGTGCCCAGGAGAAGACTCGAACTTCCACGACCGTTAAGTCACTGATACCTGAAACCAGCGCGTCTACCAATTCCGCCACCTGGGCAAAGCTTTACATCATCTGGAGAAGGCGAAAATCGTTCGCTTTCACACAGTAGTAACAGATCCTTGGTCATCTGTTACTTGAAATACTTGGTGCCCAGGAGAAGACTCGAACTTCCACGACCTTGCGGTCACTGATACCTGAAACCAGCGCGTCTACCAATTCCGCCACCTGGGCACACATTCAAGATTATTTGGTGCTTTACAGCGCCGCTAATCTCTATTACAACTTCGGGCTAGTCCGTCGTTGTGGTGCGCACTATACGGACGGCTTGGGGGGCTGTAAACCCCCTTGGCAAAAAAAAATTCAAAAATTTCAACTTGTTGATTCCACTGGCCTATTCCTGCTGTTTACGCACTGCAGCGGGGGCTGTCCAAGGCCGACATTTCCGGTTTCAATACGCCTATGCCAGAATTCCTATCTATATACCCCAAGGTGAACCCCTTCTGATGGCCGATTGGCAATCCCTCGATCCCGAGGCCGCTCGCGAAGCGGAAAAATACGATAACCCCATTCCCAGCCGTGAGCTGATCCTGCAACGCCTTGCCGACCGTGGCGAGCCCGCCGCACGCGAGGACCTGGCGAAAGAATTTGGTCTGTATGAAGAAGACCAGATCGAAGCCTTGCGCCGCCGTCTACGTGCCATGGAGCGCGATGGCCAGCTTATCTATACCCGGCGCGGCACTTATGCCCCGGTAGACAAGCTGGACCTGATCTGCGGCCGCGTCTCTGGCCACCGCGACGGCTTCGGTTTCCTTATTCCAGATGACGGCAGCGAAGACCTGTTCCTCAGCCCGTCGCAGATGCGCCTGGTGTTCGACGGTGACCGCGGCCTGGCGCGCGTGTCCGGCGTGGACCGCCGCGGCCGTCGCGAAGGCGTGCTGGTCGAGGTCATCTCCCGCGCCCACGAAAGCGTGGTCGGCCGCTACTTCGAAGAAGGCGGCATCGGCTATGTGACCCCCGACAACCCCAAGATCCAGCAAGAAGTGCTGGTGACTGCGGGGCGCAACGGTGGTGCCAAGATCGGCCAGTTCGTCGAGATCAAGATCACCCATTGGCCAACCCCGCGCTTCCAGCCGCAAGGCGACGTGGTGGAGGTCATTGGCAACTACATGGCCCCCGGCATGGAAATCGACGTTGCCCTGCGCAGCTACGATATCCCCCATGTGTGGCCCAAGGACGTGATCAAGGAAGCGCGCAAGTTCCGCTCTGAAGTCGAAGACAAGGACAAAGAGAAGCGCATCGACCTGCGTCACCTGCCGTTCGTCACCATCGACGGTGAAGACGCCCGCGACTTCGACGACGCCGTGTATTGCGAGCCGCTGGGCAAGCTGCGCCTGTTCTCCGGTGGCTGGCGCCTGTATGTGGCCATTGCCGACGTGTCCAGCTATGTACGCCTGGGTTCGGCCCTGGACGTAGAAGCGCAGCAGCGCGGCAACTCGGTGTACTTCCCCGAGCGCGTGGTGCCGATGCTCCCCGAGGAGCTGTCCAACGGCCTGTGCTCGCTGAACCCGCACGTCGATCGCCTGGCCATGGTCTGCGAAATGACCATGAACAAGGCCGGCCAGATGGTCGACTATCAGTTCTACGAAGGCGTTATCCACTCCCACGCCCGCCTGACCTACAACAAGGTCAGCAGCATGCTCGAGCACTCGCGCACCCGTGAAGGCAAGGCGCTGCGCGAAGAGTACAAGGCGGTCGTGCCAGACCTGAAGAACCTGTACAACCTGTACAAGGTGCTGGTGGAGGCGCGTCACACCCGTGGCGCCATCGACTTCGAGACCCAGGAAACCCGCATCATCTTCGGTGACGAGCGCAAGATCGCGGAAATCCGCCCGACCGTGCGCAACGATGCCCACAAGCTGATCGAAGAGTGCATGCTGGCTGCCAACGTGGCCACTGCCGAGTTCCTGCAGAAGCACAGCGTGCCAGCCCTGTACCGTGTGCACGACGGCCCGCCGCCGGAGCGCCTGGAAAAACTGCGCGCCTTCCTTGGCGAACTGGGCCTCAGCCTGCACAAAGGCAAGGACCCGTCGCCGAAGGATTACCAGGCCCTGCTGGCGAGCATCGCCGGGCGCCCGGACTTCCACCTGATCCAGACGGTGATGCTGCGCTCGCTGAGCCAGGCCGTGTACAGCACCGAGAACAATGGCCACTTCGGCCTCAACTACGAGGCTTACACCCACTTCACCTCGCCGATCCGCCGTTACCCGGACCTGCTGGTGCACCGCGCCATTCGCAGCATCATCCGCTCCAAGGTCGACACCCCGCACGTCAAGCGGGCTGGTGCCATGAGCATTCCCAAGGCGCGCATCTACCCGTACGACGAGAACACCCTCGAGCAACTGGGTGAGCAGTGCTCGATGACCGAGCGCCGGGCCGACGAAGCCACCCGCGACGTGGTCAACTGGCTCAAGTGCGAGTTCATGAAAGACCGCGTGGGCGAGACCTTCCCGGGTGTGATCACCGCCGTGACCGGCTTCGGCCTGTTCGTCGAGTTGACCGACATCTACGTGGAAGGCCTGGTGCACGTCAGTGCGCTGCCGGGCGACTACTACCACTTCGACCCGGTGCACCATCGCCTGTCCGGCGAGCGCACCGGGCGCAGTTTCCGCCTGGGCGACACCATCGAAGTGAAGGTCATGCGGGTAGACCTGGACGAGCGCAAGATTGACTTCGAAGTGGCCCAGTCGACCCTGGCGGCACCTATCGGTCGCAAGCAGCGCGGCGCCGCGCCACCAGCTGACCAGGCCGAGCAGCCGCCGCTGAGCGAGGCGAAGGCCACGCCCAAGCCGCGCAGCCGTAAAAGCGAAGCCGCCGAAGCCTACTTCCCGAAAGACGCCGTGCAGCGTAATGCCGAAGTGCGCAAGAGCCGCGAGATGAAAAAGGCGCTGATGAGCGAGGCGCGCACGGGCGGCCACGCCAGCAGCAAGTCGGACAAAGGTGGCAAGGCCACTGGCAAACCGACCAAGCACCGTAAAGGCCCACCGAAGTCCGGTGCGCCACGCAAGAGCAAGAGCAAGTCATGAGTCAGCTGGAAAAGATCTACGGCGTGCACGCCGTGCAGGCATTGCTGCAGCACCATCCGAAGCGGGTCAAGCAGATCTGGCTGTCGGAAGGGCGCAGCGAGCCACGCCTGCAGGCGCTGTTGGCACTGGCCGCGGAAAACCGCGTGGCGGTTGGCCAGGCCGAGCGCCGCGAAATGGATGCCTGGGTCGAGGGGGTGCACCAGGGCGTTGTCGCCGAGGTCAGCCCCAGCCAGGTGTGGGGCGAACTGATGCTCGAAGAGATGCTCGAGCGCACGGAAACCCCGCCGCTGATCCTGGTGCTGGACGGTGTGACCGACCCGCACAACCTCGGCGCCTGCCTGCGTACTGCCGATGCGGCCGGCGCCACGGCAGTGATCGTGCCCAAGGACAAGTCGGCCACCCTGACCCCGGTGGTGCGCAAGGTGGCCTGCGGCGCTGCCGAGGTCATTCCGCTGGTGGCTGTCACCAACCTGGCGCGTACGCTGGAGAAATTGCAGCAACGTGGCCTGTGGGTGGTCGGCACCGCGGGTGAGGCCGAGCAGGAGATCTACCAGCAAGACCTGACCGGGCCGCTGGTGATGATCATGGGCGCTGAAGGCAAGGGCATGCGCCGCCTCACCCGCGAACATTGCGACTTCCTGGTGAAATTGCCGATGAGTGGCAGCGTCAGCAGCCTTAACGTATCGGTCGCCACGGGCGTGTGCCTGTTTGAGGCCGTGCGTCAGCGCCAGGCCAAGCGCTGATCTTCAGCCTGTAACGGCCCCTTCGCGGGCATGCCCGCTCCCACAGGTTCGCTGCTGCCTCTGGCAACGCAGCTTTCCTGTGGGAGCGGGCGTGCACGCGAAGGGGGCTTGACGCCATGTGAATATGTTTCAGGCTGTTCAAATATTCGCCAATTGCCTTGCTTGTGCGCAACGCCTTCTCTACAATTGCGCCCCTTGCCGAGCTGGCAGGCGCTCATGTGCCTCCCCTCCGTGCAAGACATACAGTGTCATTCACTCCTTGTCTGACCAGATTCACTGGCAGACTACTAACCCGTAAGGAGCATTCATGCGTCATTACGAAATCATCTTCCTGGTTCACCCGGACCAGAGCGAACAAGTCGGCGGCATGGTTGAGCGTTACACCAAGCTGATCGAAGAAGATGGTGGCAAAATCCACCGCCTGGAAGACTGGGGCCGTCGTCAACTGGCCTACGCAATCAACAATGTTCACAAGGCTCACTACGTGATGCTGAACGTTGAGTGCACCGGCAAGGCCCTGGCCGAGCTGGAAGACAACTTCCGCTACAACGATGCCGTGATCCGTAACCTGGTCATCCGTCGTGACGAAGCCGTTACCGGCCAGTCCGAGATGCTGAAGGCTGAAGAGAACCGCAGCGAGCGCCGTGAGCGTCGCGAGCGTCCTGAGCATGCTGACTCCGCCGAAGGCGACGACAGCAATGACAGCGACTCCAGCGATAACGCTGACGAGTAATCCACGGACCTTTAGAGGAGCCTATTAAATGGCACGTTTCTTCCGTCGTCGTAAATTCTGCCGCTTCACTGCTGAAGACGTGAAAGAGATCGACTTCAAAGATCTCAACACCCTGAAAGCTTACGTATCCGAAACCGGCAAGATCGTTCCAAGCCGTATCACCGGTACCAAAGCTCGTTATCAGCGTCAGCTGGCTACCGCTATCAAGCGCGCCCGCTTCCTGGCCCTGCTGCCCTACACCGACAGCCACGGCCGCTGAGACCGGGTCGTCGACAAGCAGTAAGGGACTAGCATGCGAGCGTTAGCAAGTTTCATCATGCGCGGTCGTATGCAGGCCACCCTGGTGGTGGTCATCAGCGCGGTACTGCCGCTGCTGTTCTGGTTGAGTGCCGCTGCCGGCAGCCTTGTGCTGCTGCGGCGTGGGTTCAGGGATGCTACATCGGTCATCGTCGGCGGCTTGCTCGCCGGGCTGGCTGTGTGGGTCATGGGCGATCCCATCACCTTTCTGGTGATTGCGGGTGCCCTGGCCTTGGCCGCCATGTTGCGTGCCGAGCATCCCTGGAGCCGGGTGTTGCTCGCCAGTGCCGTGTTCGCCGTGGCTTTCAGCCTCGTGCTTGATCTGGCGCTGGCGCAGACCTTCGATATGCTGGCCAAGGCGTTTGCCGAAGCCATGCCGAAAATCGAAGGGGAACCCGTGCTCTCCGGTGAGCTGATCCGCCCTGTGCTGGTCGCCTCCACAGCAGTGACGGTGCAATTGTTCAGTGTGCTGGCGTTGATGCTGGCGCGCTATTGGCAAGCAGCGTTGTACAACCCTGGAGGCTTCGGTCGCGAGTTTCGCGAGCTGAAGTTGCCGAAACAGACCATGGCGGTCTTGGTGGCAGTGATGGTGGTGGCGCCGTTTATCGGTCCGCAGTTCATCATTCTGGCATCGGCTTCCAGCCTGGTACTGGTGCTGGCCGGCATCGCGTTGATGCACGGGCTGGTGGCACAGGGGCGACTGGCCGGTTTCTGGCTGGTGGGCATGTACGTGACGTTGCCGCTGATCATGCAGCTGATTTATCCGTTGCTGGTGGTCTTGGCCATTGTCGACAGCCTGATTGATTTTCGCGGTCGCAAGTCCCCCAAGGGGAATGACTCCGCGAACGGTGAAGGTTAAAAGTTAAGAGGTTTTACCAAATGGAACTGATCCTGCTGGAAAAAGTCGCTAACCTGGGCAACCTGGGCGACAAAGTAAAAGTTAAGGCTGGTTACGGCCGTAACTTCCTGCTGCCATTCGGCAAGGCCACCGTTGCCAACGCCGCCAACCTGGCTGCGTTCGAAGAGCGTCGTGCCGAGCTGGAAAAAGCAGCCGCTGACAAGAAAGCTTCGGCTGAAAGCCGCGCTGCCCAACTGGCCGAGCTGGAAGTGACCATCACTGCCACCGCTGGCGACGAAGGCAAGCTGTTCGGTTCGATCGGCACCCACGACATCGCTGACGCCCTGACCGCCTCTGGCGTTGAAGTGGCCAAAGCTGAAGTTCGTCTGCCGAACGGCACTATCCGTCAGGTTGGCGAATACGACGTAGCCGTGCACCTGCACAGCGACGTTGAAGCCACTGTACGTGTGGTTGTCGTAGCTGCCTAAGCTGCGCTGACTGGCTGGCTCCCTGCGAGCCAGGCAGTTAACATCGGGCACGGTCCTGTTTCCTACAGGCCGTGCCCTTTGTCTTTTTCGTCCTCCAGAATTCTTTCGTGGCCATGAACGAGATCACCACTTCCGAACAGCTAGACCTGCAAACCGCAGCCCTCAAGGTGCCGCCGCATTCCATCGAGGCCGAACAGGCCGTGCTCGGTGGCCTGATGCTGGACAACAACGCCTGGGAGCGGGTGCTGGATCAGGTATCGGACGGCGATTTCTATCGGCATGACCACCGCCTGATCTTCCGTGCCGTGCACAAGTTGGCCGACGCCAACCAGCCATTCGACGTGGTTACCCTGCACGAGCAACTGGACAAGGAAGGCCTGTCTTCGCAAGTTGGCGGCCTGGCGTACCTGGCAGAACTGGCCAAGAACACGCCGTCGGTGGCGAACATCAAGGCCTATGCCGCGATCATTCGCGAGCGCGCCACGTTGCGCCAGCTGATCAGCATCAGTACCGACATCGCCGACAACGCCTTCAACCCGCAAGGGCGCAACGCCGAAGAAATCCTCGACGATGCCGAGCGGCAGATTTTCCAGATTGCCGAGGCCCGGCCGAAAACCGGTGGTCCGGTGGGGGTCAACGAGCTGTTGACCATGGCCATCGACCGTATCGACACCTTGTTCAACTCCGACAGCGACATTACCGGTGTATCCACCGGCTTTACCGACCTGGACGAGAAGACCAGCGGCCTGCAGGCGGCCGACTTGATCATCGTTGCTGGCCGCCCGTCGATGGGCAAGACCACCTTTGCCATGAACCTGGTGGAAAACGCCGTACTGCGTACCGACAAGGCCGTCCTAGTGTTCTCGCTGGAAATGCCAGGTGAGTCGCTGATCATGCGTATGCTGTCGTCGCTGGGCCGCATCGACCAGACCAAGGTCCGTTCCGGCCAGCTGGACGACGATGACTGGCCGCGGTTGACTTCGGCGGTGAACCTGCTCAACGACCGCAAGTTGTTCATCGACGACACCGCGGGCATCAGCCCCTCGGAAATGCGCGCGCGCACCCGCCGCCTGGCCCGTGAACACGGCGAAATCGCCATGATCATGGTCGATTACCTGCAGCTGATGCAGATTCCGGGTTCGGCCGGTGATAACCGCACCAACGAAATTTCCGAGATTTCCCGCTCGCTCAAAGCCTTGGCAAAGGAATTCAACTGCCCCGTCATCGCCCTGTCGCAGCTGAACCGCTCGCTGGAACAGCGCCCGAACAAGCGCCCGGTGAACTCCGACTTGCGTGAGTCCGGTGCAATCGAGCAGGACGCCGACGTGATCATGTTCGTGTACCGCGACGAGGTGTACCACCCCGAGACCGAGCACAAGGGCGTGGCGGAAATCATCATCGGTAAACAGCGTAACGGCCCGATCGGCTTTGTCCGTTTGGCGTTTATCGGCAAGTACACCCGCTTCGAAAACCTCGCGCCGGGCATGTACAACTTCGATGATGATGAATAACTCACTGTAGGAGCGGCCTTGCGTCGCGATGGGCTGCGCAGCAGCCCCCACACTGTTTGTATTTGCACTGAAATCCTGGGGCTGCTGCGCAGCCCATCGCGACGCAAGGCCGCTCCTACAAGGTGTAAGGAGCGCCGGCTAGCGGGGGATTCTGAGCGATGTTCGTTTGCATTTGGCCGATGATCCGACCCTCGCTCATGGTGATAACCCGGTCAAACCGCGACAGCACGCTCTGATCATGCGTTACACAAACCAGCCCTCTTCCGTTGAATGCCTCAAACAACAGATCCCAAGTGCGCTCTGCCGACCCGGCATCGAGCCCAGCTGTAGGTTCATCAAAGAAATTGAATTCCCCAGGCTGATTAAGAAGGCGTAGCAGCGTCAGCCTGCGTGCTTCGCCGCCGGAAATCGATTCTGCGCGTGCATCCAGATCAAGTTCGTACCAGTCTTTGCCCAGGCCCAACCGTTCAAGCCACCGCTCGATTTGAGCGCGATCATGAGCTTGCTCGAACACCACCGCGCGGGGCAGGGAGCCGGGTATGAAATGCGTATCCTGAGGACAAAGTCGTAAGCGACTGAACTGTTCTCTCGCGTCGAGCGACGCCAGGCACCTGCTTGTCTAGCCGAAACTGATCTACCAATCGCCAAGCCTCAGCAATCCGCTCACCAGGGTGACCGGGCCTGTAAGCCCGCAGACGATTAATACCGCTATTCGGATTGTTCAAGGCAACCCGCTGCGAGTGCAGATGCCTTTTCAAGGCTTTTTTTGATGTCGCCTGGGCGGGCCCTTTCGCGGGCATGCCCGCTCCCACAGGTACGGTGCAAGTCGCGAAGTTTGTGGTGACTTTGTGGGAGCGGGCGTGCCCGCAAAAGGGCCCGTCCAGGCAGCCGAGAATTATCATGGGAATGAACACTCAGTTCACCGTCGGCAAGACCACGTTCTATCAAGGCGAAAATGGCACCTACCCGTCGTTCCGCATCGAGCCCGGAATCCCATGCCAGGACGCTCGCGACCAGTCTTCGGCGTTGATGGGGTATGAGCGCCAATTGACCATGATCGGGTTGATGGATGAAACAACCCCCAAGTCAGCCAACCGTCACCCCACCCACCAATCCCCCACGAAGACAGTCGGATTTGGTCAAAATTTGTGCTATATTTCGCGCCCGCGATTTTCCTGCACACCAGAACCGGTCACTGACATGCAAGCAGCCAAACCACTCTACGACTATCCCAAGTACTGGGCCGAATGCTTCGGGCCAGCACCTTTCCTGCCAATGAGCAGGGAGGAGATGGATCTGCTCGGCTGGGATTCCTGCGACATCATCATCGTGACCGGGGATGCCTACGTCGATCACCCCTCGTTCGGCATGGCCATCATCGGCCGGCTACTGGAAGCCCAGGGTTTCCGCGTGGGCATCATTGCCCAGCCGAACTGGCAGTCCAAAGACGACTTCATGAAGCTCGGCGAGCCCAACCTGTTCTTCGGCGTGGCCGCCGGCAACATGGACTCGATGATCAACCGCTACACCGCGGACAAGAAAATCCGTTCCGACGACGCCTACACCCCGGGTGGCCTGGCCGGTAGCCGACCAGACCGCGCCAGCCTGGTGTACAGCCAGCGCTGCAAGGAAGCCTATAAGCATGTGCCGATCGTACTCGGCGGCATCGAGGCATCGTTGCGTCGCATTGCCCACTATGACTACTGGCAGGACAAGGTTCGCCATTCGATCCTGATCGACGCCAGCGCCGACATCCTGCTGTTCGGCAACGCCGAGCGGGCGGTGGTCGAGGTGGCCCAGCGCCTGTCCAGTGGCGAAAGCATCGAAAGCATCACCGACGTGCGCGGCACCGCTTTCGTGCGCCGTGACACGCCGCAGGGCTGGTACGAAATCGACTCGACCCGCATCGACCGCCCAGGCCGTGTCGACAAGATCATCAACCCCTACGTGAACACCCAGGACACCCAGGCCTGTGCCATCGAGCAGGCCAAGGGCGACCAGGAAGACCCGAACGAAGCCAAGGTGGTACAGATTCTCGACAGCCCGGCGGTCACGCGGGAAAAGTCGGTCATCCGCCTGCCATCGTTCGAGAAGGTGCGTAACGACCCGGTGCTCTATGCCCACGCCAACCGCGTGCTGCACCTGGAGACCAACCCGGGCAACGCCCGTGCACTGGTGCAGAAACACGGTGACGTGGACGTGTGGTTCAACCCGCCACCCATTCCGATGAGCACCGAGGAAATGGACTACGTGTTCGGCATGCCTTACGCCCGTGTACCGCACCCTGCGTACGGCAAGGCGCGTATCCCGGCCTACGAAATGATCCGTTTCTCGGTCAATATCATGCGTGGCTGCTTCGGCGGCTGCACCTTCTGCTCGATCACCGAGCACGAAGGCCGCATCATCCAGAACCGCTCGCACGAGTCGATCCTGCACGAAATCGAAGAGATGCGTGACAAGGTGCCAGGCTTCACCGGCGTGGTGTCCGACCTTGGCGGCCCGACTGCGAACATGTATCGCATCGCGTGCAAGAGCCACGATATCGAAAAGCACTGCCGCAAGCCCTCGTGCGTGTTCCCTGGCATCTGCGAGAACCTCAACACCGACCACAGTTCGCTGATCGAGCTGTACCGCAAGGCTCGCGCCCTGCCAGGGGTGAAGAAGATCCTGATTGCCTCGGGCCTGCGCTACGACCTGGCCGTGGAGTCGCCGGAATACGTCAAGGAGCTGGTCACCCACCACGTAGGTGGCTACCTGAAGATTGCCCCGGAGCACACTGAGCGTGGCCCGCTGGACAAGATGATGAAGCCGGGCATTGGTACCTATGACCGCTTCAAGCGCATGTTCGAGAAATTCTCGAAAGAAGCGGGTAAAGAGCAGTACCTGATCCCGTACTTCATTGCCGCGCACCCGGGTACCACCGACGAAGACATGATGAACCTGGCGCTATGGCTCAAGGGCAACGGCTTCCGTGCCGACCAGGTACAGGCGTTCTACCCGTCGCCGATGGCCTCGGCCACCGCCATGTACCACTCGGGCAAGAACCCGCTGCGCAAGGTGACCTACAAGAGCGAAGGTGTGGAAATCGTCAAGAGTGACGAGCAGCGCCGTCTGCACAAGGCCTTCTTGCGCTACCACGACCCTAAAGGCTGGCCAATGCTACGCGAAGCGCTGCAGCGCATGGGCCGCGCCGACCTGATCGGGCCTGGCAAGCACCAGTTGATTCCGGCGCACCAGCCGCAGACCGACAGCTACCAGAGCGCGCGCCGCAAGAACTCGACCCCGCCGGGCAGCCACAAAGTGGGCAAGGACCAGAAAATCCTGACCCAGCACACGGGCCTGCCACCGCGTGGCAGCGATGGCAGCAAGCCGTGGGACAAGCGCGAAAAGGCCAAAGCCGAAGCGTTTGCGCGTAATCAGCAGGCGGCCAAGGAGCGCAAGGAAGCGGGCAAGGGTGGTGGCGGCAAGGGCAAGAAGCCGCGCCAGCCAGTCATTCCGCGCTGATTTCGGGGGCCGCCTTGCGGCCCAATCGCCGGCAAGCCACTACGGGGATCGCATCAGGGCTGACAGGTGTTTGCCACACGGTATGCAGCGCCTGTTAGAGCGAGCGCCGCCCGCGCGGCGCATCGCGAGCTGCGCTCGCTCCTACGTTTGTTTCGGGCCAATTATTCCTGTGGGATTTGCGCGCGAACGCCTTGG